>JAYUJX010000694.1:0-2902 GCA_043764955.1 Polaromonas sp. | reverse complement strand
AGAATAATGAATCTTGACGCTGCTGCTGACGAAATTGCCACGATCGTGATGACACGCCTGCGTGCAGCCAAGCAAAAGCGCGAGTCCAAGATCGTATTCCAGGGTAAGAGCTTTGACGTCATGCTTCGCGAGGCTGACGAGCAGTACAAAAAAGTGTACGACACGGATACAGCGGCTAGAATCCAGGCGACCTTCGGGTATTGCCCTGTGCGGTACGTTTCTTTGACCCACGAAAAAGTCTCGGCGGCAAAAGCATGGAAGATTAGTCTTGCGGTCAACGCCTTGGACCGTATCGTCACATGTATCCCTACCCCATCCCCCGACCTTGACGATGCCTCACGTGAAACGATCCGTCGATCCATCGAAACGGACCTACGCAAGAGAATTTTAGAGCGAGGCAACGGCGTCGGGGACACTCTGGTGGACGCCAGTGGAAAAGTAGAGAAGGTTGTTAAGGATTTCATGGTGCGCGAGGCTCAAAAGCTCAAGGTTGTCGAGCAGATGCGGCTGGTAGGCCTTGCGACGGAAGGCGCTAAGCGAGCAACCATTAAGATGCGCGACCATATAATCCAGGGGGGATTTCGTCAGGCCTATAGCCAGATTACGCAAAATCAATTCCTCACTGGTATGGGCATTGCCCGCTTTCCGACGTGGCAAAACGTCCAAGTATTGAATCACAAAGGCAAAGGCGTTAAGCGAGAGTTTGAAATGCGTCCCGTCTTCCGATCAATCGACCCCATCAACTTTTATTCGAGTGATGACGCCGACAATCTGAACGACTGCACCGGAAACACCGAGCTAACGCGCGTCACCAAGGCTCAGCTCGTCGCCATGGCGCGAGATAAGCGCTACAAGAAAGACGTGATCGAGAAGATCCTCACGGAATTCGCAGCGACTGACCGCGCTTGGCTGTCAGACAGCTACAAACCGAATAGTGCCGCCGCATATTGGGAGCCGGATGAGCATATAGATATGGCTGTTCACGAAGGCTTCTTTTCCGGACAGGACCTAGAGAAAATCGGAGTTAAAGGCGTAGGGCCTTTAGATAGTGTGAATGCTCACATCGTGATATGCGGCGGGCACACCATCCTGTGCGAGGCGGAGAAGGCTCCGGGCGGGATTGATCGTACATATTCAATAATTCCATACCAACGCGTGGGTACAGGCATATATGATGTTGTCGGAATCCCTCACGTAATCAGGGATTATGAGCAGCAAGTCAATGTACTTATGGCAATTTTTGAAAATAATATTGCGTGGTCTAGTATGCCACCAATTTTAAAAAATAGCACAGTTTTTAAAAACCCGAGTGATGCAGCCTCAATACTGCCAGGTCAGCAGTACGAAGTTGCCGACATGTATACGGGGGCATCGTCGCCAGAGCCGCTGCGAGCAATGCGTACTGTAAGTGCTCAATACCACCTTATATTCAGTGAGATCAATGCTATCATTAAGCTAGCAGATTCAGCCTCTGGCATCCCGTCATTCGCCTACTCCGGTCAAGACTACGGCAAGTCCAGTCTTGGAGAGTTCAGCGCTCGACTATCAAGCGCCATGCGCATTGTGCGCGAGGCGGCAATGAACGAGGACATCGCACTTGAGAACAGCTGGAGGGCTTTGTTTAACTGGTTAATGGAGAACGAGCCTGGCTTCGCAGCTGGCAACGACGTGGATCTGCAGTTACGGGGGCTATCCGGCCTTATGTCCGAAGAAGAGGCTACGCGCAATCGTCAAGCCGTGTTAGGTACAATTATGACGGGTGTTGACCGGGGGACCATACCGAAAGAGGTAGAGCAGTACGCCCTACGCCAGCAATTAGAAGCTGCAGGCGTGCCTACTCAGCAACTTGGTATGCAAAACGACATACTAGACAACGCCTTTGCAGCGTCAGCCAGCATGCCATCACAACCTATGATGCCACAAAATCAGATCCCAGCGCTTGATGGCCGAAGTACGGGAGGTATGCCACAGGGTGCAGTATCCGCGCCAAACGGCGCAGAGACTGCTATCCGTTAACAGGAGTGGTTAGGGCTTTTTCCACAGACCAGCCATCTCTAGCTACGCGGGTATGCACACGAGAAGATGTTAAGCTAGGGTGCCTAGGCAACGTAAAAAGCGGACTGACCACGCCGCGATACATAACCACAAGGGTATTTTTGCGATTTATGTTTTGCTCTAACCGCGTAGCCCATCGCACATTGCCAGGCTCGTAACCTTTAGAATTGTCTATGCGATCAACAGTATGACTGGGCGTAGGCTTAGGCCCTAAGTATGTAATAAAGGCTTGGAAATCAGATACCCAGCACGGCGCTACAGTAACCCCCTTTGCACCGTAATGTTTAAAATTTTCATGCTTTGAATCTAAACATCTTTTTAGCATAGCGGCCCAAGAGCTATACCCCGGGACTTTAGTAGACTTGTTTTCTCGAACAGGATGAGGTGCTTTTGGCCTACAACCGCAGGATTTAGTATGCCCTGTTTTTAAATTAGTAGCAGAAACTATGCGTTCAGCACCACAAACGCATATGCATAACCACTTGGCGTGACCAGGTGTTCCTGCTACGCGATTGACTGCAGTAAGATACTCGAATACTTGACCAGTAAGGTCTATAAATTTACCCATAAGTTTTCCTCTCAACGCCTCCGAATAAAAAGTAAGGCAACGGTGTGAGGAACCACCGCTTTCGCTGAGAGTAATTAAGTCCGAGCTAGCCTTGGATAACATTATACATTATAATCTGCATCATGACAAACCTCGCCTCCGTGTGCGCTGAGATCAAGCGCGTCGTGCATCACAGGCACAAGAATCCAATACCCGGAGAGGATCGTCGATGGCCAGAAGCCGTAAGCCACTTGCCCTGGACTTTCTTTGACGCAAACTTTGCCGCACTGCAAGCAGCGT
>JAYUJX010000693.1:0-2908 GCA_043764955.1 Polaromonas sp. | reverse complement strand
CATGGGATGCCGCTGCTGAAACTCCAGAGCTATGCCCACGCGTCATCACATCCAAGAAAACATCTTCTAGATCTGCTTTGCGGATTTCAACATCCTCTGCGACTAAACCAGCTTCGCGAACTGCGCTGAGATAGCTTTCAATCTCTAACGCATCATGTGCAGGAAACTGCACGATTCGACCTGTAATACGCGCCTTATCAGCGAGTTTCTTGGGTAATTCGCTATCAATTTTAAACCGTAATACATTAGAAGAAGCCGCTTTTAAAAGCTCAGATGTATTGGCCAAAGCGACCACATTGCCGGTTTTCAACATGGCGATGCGGCTGCATAAGGCTTCCGCCTCTTCCAAATAATGTGTTGTCAACAGCACCGTGCTGCCTTGTTTGTTGAGCTTGGCAATGAATTGCCACAACGTTTGCCGTAACTCGACGTCAACACCTGCTGTGGGTTCGTCCAAGACGATAACGGGAGGTTTGTGCACCAGCGCTTGCGCCACCAACATGCGGCGCTTCATGCCGCCTGAGAGCTGACGCATATTGGCGTTAGCTTTGTCGGTTAAACCCAGACTGTGCAACAGCTCGTCAATCCAAGCATCGTTGTTTTTAACGCCAAAGTAGCCAGATTGGAAACGCAGGGCTTCGCGTACATTAAAAAACGGATCAAACACCAACTCTTGCGGTACAACGCCCAGTTTATGTCTCGCAGCGGCAAAATCAGCCTGCACATCGCTGCCTAAAACGCTGATGCTGCCCGAAGTAGCGCGGGTTAATCCCGCCAAGATGCTGATAAGCGTCGTTTTTCCAGCGCCGTTGGGGCCGAGCAATCCAAAAAACTCGCCTTCCTGAATGTCAAACTGGACATTGTTCAAAGCGTGCAGCGCTGGACCCGCAGAGCCGTTTTTGACAGGGTATATTTTAGAAACGGATTGAAATGAAATGGCAGACATAGAAACTAAGGGATTTAACCCTCGATTCTAACGCCTAGGCGTCTTTTCACGACCCGATGCGGTTACCAGACTGACTTTGTAGCAATTCACCGATTCCGTACAAATCCGCCAATTCGCGGAGCTTAAGGGATTGCCCAGTCACAGCAAAGCTTTTACCAGAAGCCACCGAATCACGCCGGCATTGCAGCAAGACTGCAAGCGCCGACGAATCAAACTTTTCAAGCGCAGACGCATCGATACACACGGCATCACTCTGCTCAGCCTGAATCCCCAACCCAAGACTTTGCGCACACACTGAGGCTTGGTCGTGCGTTAAAAGTGCCGGTAAAGCGAGCGTTGCCATGTGATTTGCCACTTCCTTGTACTTCTTACGCCTACTTACCAGCCATAGCTTGGTTACGCGACTTCAGCGTTGCGATCAAGCCATCAATACCTTTGGCGTTGATTTCTTGAGCAAACTGGCTGCGAAAGGTTTCCATCAACCAAACGCCCATGACATTGAGGTTATAAATTTTCCAGCCAGCGCCGACACCGGGCGTCTTTTCTAAGCGGTAATCCAACTGGATGGGCTCGCCTTTGCCGCGTACTTCGGTACGAACCACAATTTCCGTATCTTCAGGGCTGGCACGCAAAGGTTTCACAGTGATCGTTTGATCGGTGATTTGTGACAACGCGCCCGCATAAGTACGCAGTAGCAAGATTTTGAATTCTTCTTGCAGTTGTTTGTGCTGTTCAGGTGTCGCTTTTGTCCAACCCGGGCCAACAGCCGAAGCGGTGATGCGGCGAAAGTTCACGTGTGGCATCACTTTGGCGTCCACCAAAGCATTGAGCTTGGTCATATTGCCCGCCTGAAGGGATTTGTCGCCTTTGATGGTTTCAACCACCTCGTCAGACAACTGCTTTACAAAGGCATCAGCTGCCATGTCGGCAGCTAAAACAGGCACAGTTGTAGCCAGCAAGCTCAGTCCGAGCAAGCTAACCCACAATTTCACCAAGACGCGACGGTTCAAAGCAAGGTTCATAATTTAACTTTCAAGCAAAAGGGTTGAGCATGCGCTCATAACGTTTGAAAAACTGAAATGGGCTACAACAGCGCTTAATTGACATCTAGTGTGGCACTTGCGGAAGCGACAGGGCTTCTGTCAGGCTTAATTTCGGTTGGTTGCGCAGGTAATTGAGCAGGAAATTGCGTAGTTACCGGCTCAGAAACAACGACTGGTAGTTCTACCGACGGCACCTCCGGCTGCAACTCTGATTTCTTTTCAATGTCGACTTTAGGCTTAGGCGCATTCAGGGCTGGCGCATTTTCTTTGAATTCTGGTATTTCTGTGGGGTCTTCGGGTGGCTCCTTGCCGTCCAAGATGTCATTTCTACGAACCTGCAGATATATATCTCTGGTAAAGGTGTATTTGTCCAAGGCTACGCCTTCCAAAACAGACGTTGAACGCAATAAATTAGCCCGCGTGTCTAGCAAACGCAAGGCATACAAGCTATTGCGGGCAGCAACGCTGTTGAGCTGCCAAACCAAATCCCCCCGAGAAATGAGCGTAGAAGCCAAACTGTCACGCAAAGTAGAGGAGCCTAAAAGCGGGAGTACCAAATAGGGTCCTGGAGGCACACCGTAATGTCCCAAGGTTTGTCCAAAATCTGCAATACGATGCTCAAGATTCATGTCGCTGGCAACATCAATCACTCCACCCAGCCCCAATGTGGAATTGATAGTCAACCGGAAAAATGATTCCAAAGCCGCTTGAGGCTTAAGTTGTAACGTGCTGTTAACAACCGTCCAAACTCCAGTCAAATTACTGAAAAAATTATGCACGCCAGTACGCACAAATGACGGGACAAAGTTCGTGTAGGCCGTCGCAACGGGTTTGACAATGCCAGTATCTAGACTGTCGTTGAAGTTGAAGACACTTCGATTCCAAGATTCCCAAGGATCAACAGGGTTTTTGACTGAAA
>JAYUJX010000692.1:0-11498 GCA_043764955.1 Polaromonas sp. | reverse complement strand
AAGAATAATTTCCTGATATAGTTAAAAAATAGTGCAAATTTGTGGTGAAAAATGCATTACATCTCTGTATTTCACTGAATTATTCTTCTGAGGGTCGGGCATCGTGTTTTATAGCGCTTCATCATTGAGTTTGGATGCGAAAGGTCGGCTTTCAGTGCCGACGCGCCATCATGAAGCACTGATGGCGCTATGCAAAGGTCAAGTCACAATCACGCAGCATTACGAAGGCTGTCTAATGATTTTCCCGCAGCCCGCTTGGGAGGCTTTCAGTGCCAAGATTGCTGCATTGCCGATGTCGTCGCTAGCACTCAAGCGTTTGTATTTGAGCAATGCGTCGGGTGTGGAGCTCGATGGGACAGGGCGTATTTTGATCTCGCCGGAATTGCGTGAAGCGGTTGGTTTGAGCAAAGAAACCACGTTGCGGGGCATGGGGCCTTATTTCGAGCTTTGGGACAAGGCTACCTATGATGCCTATGATGCGCTTAGCAAGAAAAGTATGCGAGAAGTGCCGCCTGCTGAATTCGGTAATATTACTTTTTAAGCGCAATGACAACAACGTCCTTGCAACACACCACGGTACTGCTGAATGAGGCTGTAGATGCCTTGATCACTGACGCGGATGCTACATATATAGATGCCACTTTCGGGCGCGGCGGGCATTCAAAACTCATCTTATCGAAATTGAGTCCAAATGGCCAATTGGTGATATTTGATAAAGATCCAGCAGCTATCGCGGTGGCAGAAGCTATCGACGATGCCCGCTTGTCGATTCGCCATGAAGGTTTCAAGTGTGTAGGTGATTTATCGCACGGTAGTGCTGCGGGCTTGTTGATGGATTTGGGTGTGAGTTCACCGCAAATCGACACGCCTGAGCGCGGCTTTAGTTTTCGGTTTGATGCGCCACTTGATATGCGCATGGACACCACACGCGGTCAAACGGTCGCGCAATGGCTTTTAACAGCGGATGTAACCCAAATAACGGAGGTGATACGTGACTACGGTGAAGAACGGTTTGCTGGCTCTATTGCAAAGGCGATTGTTACTCGCAGGGAAGAAGGGCACCCCATTTCAACAACCGCACAGTTGGCCCGTCTCGTGGCTGACACGGTCAAAACTCGCGAGCAGGGCCAGAACCCAGCAACGCGCACATTTCAGGCTTTTCGGATTTTCATCAATGCCGAGCTTGAAGAGCTGCAGCAAGCGCTAGAAGCGAGTTTAGATGTGCTCAAGCCTGGCGGTCGCTTGGTAGTGATCAGTTTTCATTCTTTGGAAGATCGCATTGTGAAGCAATTCATTGCCAAGCATTCGAAGGAAGAGTTTGATAGACGCGTGCCTATTGCATCGAACAAGGCTTTGGAGCTAAAAGCGTTAGGTAGGGTCAAAGCTAGCGCCGCAGAGGTGAGTGTCAACGTGCGCTCTCGCAGCGCCGTGATGCGTGTCGCTGAGAGGTTGGCGGTATGATTCGGATTAACTTTATCTCACTGGTGGCTGTAGTGGCGACGATGCTTTACATCGTCAAAGTTCAATATGAATCGAGACAGCTGTTTGTTGCTATAGAAAAAGCAACAGTAGAGGTTCGTAAATTAGAGCTGGCACATTCCGCGTTGCAGGTTGAAATTCGTGCGCAGGCCACCCCGTTGATTATTGAAAAATTGGCTAAAGAGAAATTGCAAATGCGATCAGCCACGCCCGCTGTGACGCAATACACCAGCATTTCAGCTGCCAGTAAAGCGCCTGAAGCGGCGACGGAGGCTGTAAAATGAGCCGAAGTATTAACTACGCTTCAAGCCCCCTGCTGACGAGTAAAACACCCGTTTGGCGTAGCAAATTCATTGTTGCCATGATTGCGATTGGTTTCGTTGGCTTGATTGGGCGAGCAGCCTATATTCAAGTCATCAACAACAATTTTTTCAAACGTCAAGGTGAAGTTCGTTTTGTGCGGACTTTAGATTTGCCCGCAAATCGTGGGAAAATTTTAGACAGAAACGGTTTGATTCTTGCCTCAAGCGTGCTGGCTCCAAGTGTATGGGCTATTCCTGAGGATGTGGAAATCGATGATGCCAAGCTGGTTAAGTTGGCTAAGTTATTGGATATGCCAAAAGCTGAGCTGGTACAAAAATTGAACGATGAAGACAAGAGCTTCGTTTGGTTGAAGCGTCAGGTCGATGAGGCAAACGCCAAAACGATTGAGGCACTGGGTATCAAAGGCGTATATCTACGCAACGAATACAAGCGCAAGTATCCAGAAGGTGACGCTGCCGCGTCGATCATGGGCTATGCCAATGTGGATGGCAAAGGTTTGGGTGGCGTGGAGTTGGCCTTTAATCATGAATTGGCTGGGCAAACCGGGTCGCGCAAAGTCATCAAAAATAGATTGGGTCAGGTCGTCGAAAATATTGGCGAGCAGCGGCCACCAACAGCTGGTAAAGATCAGCAACTCAGCATTGACAGCAGAATTCAATTTTTTGCCTTTCAAAAGCTGCGCGACGCGGTGATTGAGCATAAAGCTAACTCTGGAAGCGCTGTTGTGATAGATGTGGTTACCGGGGAAGTGTTGGCTCTAGCTAACTACCCAGTAGGAAACAACATCAGCAAAAGAGAAGGTATGAATGGCGCACAGCTGAGAAACAGAGCGCTGTCGGACACATTTGAGCCCGGCTCAACGATGAAGCCCTTCATCGCTGCGTTGGCTTTAGAGCGTGGTTTCGTCAAGCCTGACACCATTATTCAAACTGCACCAGGTCGCATGACCGTCGGTGGTGCAACCATCTCAGACGCGCATCCGCAGGGTGCATTGACCGTTAACCAAGTTATTCAAAAATCAAGCAATGTGGGCATTGTCAAGCTCGCGATGCAAACGCAACCCAAAGAGATGTGGACGATGTTTGATCAAGTTGGTTTTGGACAAAAACCACAGCTAACGTTTCCAGGTGTAGTCGGCGGTAAGTTGCGCTCTTACAAAAGCTGGCGACCGATTGAGCAAGCCACCATGAGTTATGGATACGGACTGTCTTGCAGCTTGTTTCAGCTGGCACATGCCTACAG
Source organism: Polaromonas sp. (assembly GCA_043764955.1). GTDB lineage: Bacteria > Pseudomonadota > Gammaproteobacteria > Burkholderiales > Burkholderiaceae_C > Aalborgiella. The sequence goes on along the minus strand of JAYUJX010000692.1, from coordinate 8,453 downwards.
TGTGTTTGCGCGAGACGGCGAGATCATCCCGTTGACATTGATCAAATCAAGCGAACGTGTCGCAGGCTTACCTGTATTTAAGCCCAACCACGCCATTGCGGTGCGTCATATGCTCAATATGGCGACTAGCTCCGGTGGTACTGCGCCTAAAGCACAAACGATTGGATATTCAGTAGGTGGTAAAACAGGTACAGCACATATTCAAGAAGGCAAGGGATACGCCAGCAAAAAATACCGTGGCTTCTTTGTCGGCATGGCACCCATAGAAAACCCACGCATTGTGGTGGCGGTGATGATTGAAGAGCCAAAAAATGGAAAATATTTTGGCGGTGATGTTGCTGCACCCGTATTTAGCGAAACAGTACAGCAAACATTACGCATATTAGGTGTCCAGCCAGATATAAATGTCAAACCACAAATAGTATATACAACCGTTGAGGAGTCATTTTAATGATTCAACTCAATAACCCTGTAGAAGCTGTTAATTGGTTAAAAAATAAAGTAACTGGCGAGTTGCGTGTCGATAGCCGAGATATTCAAGTTGGCGATGGCTTTATTGCTTGGCCAGGTGCTACTGTTGATGCAAGGCAGTACGTTAAATCCGCATTGCAAAACGGGGCTGGAGCCTGTCTTGTAGAGTATTCTGGACTAAATACAGATGAGTTGGCAAATATCCCAAAACAAGAAAATATTGCAGCTTATTTAGGATTGAAAGATGCTATAGGTTTAATAGCTGCTAAAGCTTATAATACGCCGGCTAGTGCTCTAAATGTGCATGCTATCACGGGCACTAATGGCAAAACAACGACTGCATGGTGGTTGACGCAGGCATTGCAGGCTGTAGCAGGCATTAACCCTCAAGCATTAACAAAATGTTTCATGGTGGGTACCCTAGGTATTGGCGTGCCAAATGCGGTTGAGTATACGGGTTTGACAACACCTGATCCCATACTTTTGCATAAGAAGTTTCGTGAGTATGTTGACAACGGTTTTAATTATTGTGCTATTGAGGCATCTTCGATTGGCATTGACGAGCACAGACTTGATGGAACAGATATCAAGCTAGCTATATTTACCAATTTCACGCAAGATCATCTTGATTATCACGGTAGTATGCAAGCATATTGGAACGCTAAATTAAAATTATTCAATTGGCCAACTTTAAAAGCAGCAATTATCAATATTGATGATCCAAAAGGGTTTGATTTAACTAAATTGCTAGATGCCGCAAAAATCGATATTTGGACTATAGCGATTGATTGTGCAGCACGTCTCACCGCATCTAGTATCGAATATGCAAAAAATGGCTTAAAGTTTAATGTTCATGAGGGTGTTGAAACTTATTCAATTGAAACTAAATTTTTCGGAAAATATAATGTTTCAAACATACTTGGTGTCATAGCTGCCATGCGGGCAAGTGATATTGATTTACAAACGTGTGTAGAGGCGTGTAAATCATTAACTGCTGTGCCTGGAAGAATGGATGTCATAGCGTTTGAAGCGCAGCCTTTGGTGGTCGTCGATTTCGCGCACACGCCCGATGCATTAAAGCAGGCGCTAGTTGCACTACGACCAACAGCGCAAGTACGTGGTGGAAAATTGATTTGTGTGTTTGGTTGTGGTGGCAATCGAGATGCGAGTAAGCGGCCATTAATGGCTGAAATGGCGCAAACGTATTCCGACGCGGTCATGGTAACTGCTGATAATTCACGGAATGAAAAAACTGAATTGATTTTGAGTCATATTGTTGTTGGTTTCAAGTCTCCGTTGAATGTTGTGATTGAAGCAAATCGCGTTACTGCCATTGCTCAAACTATAAAAAATGCACACCCAAACGATGTTATCTTGATTGCGGGAAAAGGACACGAAAACTATCAAGACGAGTTGGGTGTAAAAACCTATTTTTCCGACAAAGAGCAAGCTATTCAGGTGTTGTCAGGCAAACCAGTTTCCAACGAGGTGGCAGCATGATCAATCTAGGAAAATTACATGTTTGGCTGGATGGTTCTAAATTATTCGGCAACCCAGAAGAGATCGTTGAACGCATACATACCGATACGCGCACGATTCAACGGGGCGATTTGTTTGTTGCTCTGAGCGGTGATCAATTCGACGGCAACGCTTTTGTCCGGGAAGCTACGGCAAAGGGTGCTGTAGCCGTCGTAGCGCAGCATGGACTTGCTGTAAATGGTGTTCACGGCTTAGAAGTGGTGGATACCAAGATTGCACTGGGACAAATTGCTGCTGGCTGGCGCCGGCAATATTCATTGCCCTTAATCGCAGTGACGGGCAGCAATGGCAAAACAACAGTGACACAAATGCTGGCTTCAATTTTGCATGTACATGCGGGTCAAGCTTCATTAGCCACGACAGGAAATTTAAACAACGATATCGGCGTGCCATTGACCTTGTTGCGGTTGAACGAAGGGCACAAAATAGCGGTGGTTGAAATGGGTATGAATCATCCCAATGAAATTGCTTACTTGGCAAACATTGCGAAGCCAACGGTTGTGCTGGTTAACAATGCGCAGCGTGAGCATTTAGAGTTTATGGTGAGTGTTGAGGCTGTAGCGCATGAAAATGGTTCCGCAATATCTGCATTGACTGCAGATGGCATTGCGGTATTTCCGGCAGATGATGACTACAGCCATATATGGAAAAAATTAGCTGGCAATCGCAAGTCGTTGACGTTTGCTTTAGACATTGAAGCAAGCACCACTGCAGATGTATGTGGCGTTAATGCAAATTGGATCAATGGACAATGGCATGTCATCGCAAAAACACCATCAGGACAAATAAGCTATAGCTTGAATATTGCGGGTCGTCATAACGTTAAAAACTCACTGGCGTCCATTGCTTGTGCTTTGGCTGCAAAAGTTCCGCTTAAAGATATTGTGCTAGGTTTGCAAGCTTTCCGCCCAGTCAAAGGCAGATCATTCACACAGCAGCTGAATTGTCACGGACGAGATATTCTTTTGATAGACGATACCTATAACTCAAACCCTGATTCAATGAAGGTTGCGATTGATTCACTCTCCGAAATGCAAACTCCGCGACTGATTGTGATGGGCGATATGGGTGAGGTGGGGGAGCAAGGTTTAGCGTTTCATGCAGAAGCTGGAGAGTATGCGCAAACAAAAAAAATTGAAAAATTATTCACCTTTGGTGAACTCTCAGCAGAAGCAGCGAAGCATTTCAAAGGTGCGGAGCATTTCAGCACGATTGAAGAGCTGAGTGAGGCTGTTGCCATCGAACTCAGGTACGCAGGCAGTATTTTGGTGAAAGGTTCGCGTTTCATGAAGATGGAACGCGTCAGTAAGCACATAGTTGCATTTGATATGCATGCAGATAAAAATAAGAAAAATGAGGAGAACACCCATGTTGCTTAGTTTGGCGCAGTGGCTGCAAACGTTATCGCCTGAATTTGGGGTTTTCAGAGTTTTTCAATACATCACATTTCGTGCGGTGATGGCGGCCTTGACAGCTTTGATGATTGGGCTTCTAGCGGGACCTTACGTCATCAATCGTTTGCGCGCTTTAAAAATTGGTCAACAAGTGCGAAGCTATGGCATGGAAACGCATTTAATTAAAAGCGGCACGCCAACAATGGGTGGCGTGCTAATTTTGATGTCCATCGCCATATCGACTTTGTTGTGGTTCGATTTGAGTAATCGTTTCGTTTGGATTGTATTGTTTGTGACCTTGGGTTTTGGTGCAATAGGTTGGGTGGATGATTGGCGCAAGGTTGTCAATAAAGATCCTGAGGGCATGCGTTCAAGGGAAAAGTATTTTTGGCAGTCCGTTATTGGTTTGCTGGCTGCTTTGTATCTGGTATTTAGTATTTCTGAGGTCTCGAACATGCGAGTTCTGGACTTGTTTTTCACGTGGGTGCGATCAGGCTTCGATGTTAATTTGCCACCTAAAGCAGGCTTGCAAGTCCCCTTTGTCAAAGTGATTAACTATCCACTTGGCGTATTTGGTTTCGTGCTGCTCACCTATTTGGTAATTGTAGGCGCTAGCAATGCGGTCAATTTAACGGATGGGCTGGATGGTCTCGCCATCATGCCCGTTGTGATGGTTGGCTCGTCTTTAGGTGTATTTGCTTACGTGACTGGCAGCGCAGTGTATTCAAAATATTTGTTTTTCCCGTATATCCCGGGCTCTGGGGAGCTACTCATATTTTGCGCAGCGATGGCAGGCGCAGGTTTGGCATTTTTGTGGTTCAACACGTATCCTGCACAAATATTCATGGGTGATGTCGGTGCGCTAGCTTTGGGTGCTGCTTTGGGGACTATTGCGGTCATTGTTCGACAAGAAATTGTCTTGTTCATCATGGGGGGCATTTTTGTTGCTGAAGCTGTTTCCGTCATGCTGCAAGTTAGTTATTTCAAATATACGAAGAAGAAATTTGGAGAGGGTCGGCGTATTTTGAAAATGGCACCATTGCACCATCATTATGAGAAAAGCGGATGGAAAGAAACGCAAGTCGTTGTGCGATTTTGGATCATCACCATGCTGTTGTGCTTGGTTGGGTTGTCTTCTTTAAAACTGCGATAAAAATAAGTTTATAAATTTTTACTTATGAAATCTCTGGAGCATCAAAACGTCATGATCTTAGGGCTTGGAATATCCGGTCTTGCGATGGCGCGTTGGTGCGTTCAATATGGCGCAACAGTAACCGTTGTTGATTCGCGTAGTAATCCACCGCAATTGAATCAATTTAAAACTGAGTTACCTGATGAATGCTTTATGCATAGCCAGTTTCAACCAGCATTGTTAGAAAACGCTAAGTTTGATTATTTGTTGGTAAGTCCTGGTATCAAGCCTGCAGATGTTGCGGAACTTCTTTCAACTGCTAAAGAAAAATCTACTCATATAGGTAATGAGCTAACTTTGTTCACGTTGGCGCTGCATGATTTGAAAGAGTCAAAAGCTTATAAGCCGTATGTTTTGGCAATTACTGGAACCAATGGAAAAACAACGGTTACATCGCTAACGGGTAAATTGGTTGCCTGTGCAAATATGACAGTAGCAATAGCTGGAAATATTGGACCTAGTTTGCTAGACACTCTTGGTGAGCGCGTCAAAATCTCAGAATTACCGCAGGTTTGGGTTTTGGAGTTGAGCAGTTTTCAGTTGAATGATGTGACTAATTTTGAGCCAACGGCTGGCGTTATTCTGAACGTGACGCAAGATCATTTAGACTGGCATAATGATATGAGCTCTTACATTGACGCTAAATCGCATGTATATGGCGAGCTGGCGACGATGGTCATCAATCGTGACGATGAAGTTGTTGTGGGTATGTTGGCGAATGCCAAAAAACTAAATAAATACAGAAAATTTTGTACGTTTGGAACTGACTTGCCTAGTCGTCTGGGCGATTATGGGTTGGAGTCCGTCAACGGCATGACTTGGTTGGTTCGTGCCACAAGTTTCGATGATGTCATTGTTAAAAAACAACGATCATTGATTGAGTCGCCCATTGAGTTGAATATGCAACGACTCATGCCTACAGATGCTTTGCAAATTCGTGGTCAGCACAATATGTTGAATGCGCTTGCGGCTCTGTCTTTAGTCGAATCAGTTGGCTGTAGTATCTCTCGTGTTTTGTATGGCTTGCGAGAATATAAAGGTGAGTTGCATCGCGTTGAGGCAATTGGCGTATTCAATGGCATTGAGTATTTTGATGACAGTAAAGGTACCAATGTTGGTGCAACAGTTGCTGCTATTTCTGGATTGGGTATTGAGCAGAAAATAGTTGTGATTTTGGGCGGAGACGGCAAAGGACAAGATTTTTCGCCGCTCATAGAAGTTGTGAGTAAGTTTGTTCGAGCAGCTGTCTTTATGGGCAAAGACAAAGCCATCATTAGCAACGTGCTGGAAAATGTTGATGTACCGAAAGCAACCGTTGACTCTATGGCGCAGGCTGTATCAGCGGCTGAACAATTCGCTAAAAATGGCGATGCTGTACTCTTATCGCCAGCATGCGCCAGTTTGGATATGTTTGATAACTACGAACATCGTGGTCGTGAATTCCGTGCAGAAGTTTTGGCGTTGAATAAGAAACGTACGCTAGACTTGAGCGAAGACGTAGCATCATGACATCAGCATTTCAAAATTTCTTGAAATTCAGTTTTGCTCAACCAATACTCGGCATAGTAGGTAAGCGTAAGACTGAAACAAAAGCATATCAAAATAGTGCTGTAAATCACTACGATGCAAAGGTCGTATTTAAATTGGATATGACTCTGATTTGGGTCATTTTTGTTTTGCTTATTTTTGGAATTGTGATGGTCTATTCAGCTTCTATAGCTATGCCAGACAATCCAAGATTTGCAAATTTGACAGGAACTTATTTTTTCTATCGGCATGCATTCTTTATATTCTTAGCTGGTGTTGTTAGCGTAATTGCATTTCAGGTTCCCCTAGTCGTATGGGAAAAAATTGCGCCTTGGCTATTTGTCGTGTCCTTGTTGCTGCTCATCGTCGTTTTGATACCTCACGTAGGTCGAGTAGTGAATGGAGCACGCCGTTGGATACCACTGGGTTTCATCAGCTTTCAACCTTCCGAATTTGTGAAATTTGCCATGTTGCTCTATGTGGCCGACTATATGGTCAGAAAAATGGATATCAAAGAGCGATTTTTCGTAGCTGTTATTCCAATCGGTATTGCTGTACTCGTCGTTGGGTTGCTGTTGTTGGCTGAGCCTGATATGGGTGCATTTATGGTTATCGCTGTTATTGCGATGGGAATATTATTTTTGGGTGGTGTAAATGCAAGGATGTTTTTTTTAATTGCAACTTTGATTGTGTTGGTATTTGGCACCATGATTGCGAGTAGTGAGTGGCGCAGAGAAAGAATTTTTGCATATTTAGACCCGTGGAATGCTGAGCACACTTTAGGTAAGGGATATCAGCTATCACATTCACTAATTGCTTTTGGAAGAGGTGAGATATTTGGTGTTGGGCTTGGCGGCAGCATTGAAAAGTTACATTGGCTGCCAGAAGCACACACGGACTTTTTGCTTGCAGTCATAGGGGAAGAGTTTGGACTTCTAGGCGTTGCCATCGTTATCGGTTTGTTTTTATGGCTTACCCGAAGAATCATGCATATCGGTAGACAAGCCATCGCTTTAGATCGACTCTTTCCGGGATTGGTCGCTCAGGGCGTTGCTATATGGTTAGGTTTCCAAGCATTCATCAATATTGGCGTTAATTTGGGCGCGTTGCCAACAAAGGGTCTTACCTTACCTTTGATGAGTTATGGAGGAACGGCAATTTTGTTTAATGCATTGGCGCTATCCATAGTGTTGCGCATTGATTACGAAAATAAACTTCTGATGCGTGGAGGCAGAGAGTGAGCATCTCTAGTGGACAAAAATCAAAGCGTGCTCTGATAGCTGCTGCTGGCACCGGAGGGCATATATTTCCTGGCTTGGCCATTGCCGAAGCATTAAGAAGTAAAGGTTGGGATGTATCTTGGCTTGGTACTAAGGCTGGCATGGAAAATCGGCTCGTCAAAGAAAAGAATTTTCATCTCGATAGTATTGAATTTGGTGGTACCAGAGGTAAAGGATTAGTAACTTGGCTGCTCATGCCGTTCAGACTGATTAAAGCTAGCGTTGAATGCAGTGCTATTATTGCTAAAACAAAACCAAATTTGGTGATCGGCTTTGGTGGTTATGTGACTTTACCAACGGGTTTGGCAGCTACATTTATGGGTAAGCGTTTGGCCATACATGAACAAAATTCAATTATTGGGCTTAGCAATAAAGTCTTAGCCTGTTTGACCGAAAATATTTTCACTGCGTTTCCAAATGTCCTGAAGAAAGCGGTTGTCACTGGAAATCCATTGCGTGCTGAATTCCTCACTATCGATAAACCAGCCATCCGCTTCGCAAATCGTCAAGGATCATTGCGAATACTAATTATTGGTGGAAGTTTAGGCGCAAAGTTTTTAAATGAAACGGTTCCGCAAGCAATCAAGCTAATTGATCTTGAAAATCGGCCTAATGTTATGCATCAAAGTGGCGCAAATCAATATTCTGATTTGAAAAGCTTATATGCAAGCTTAAACGTGGAAGCAACTGTGGTGCCATTTATTGACGATACAGCTCAAGCTTTTGCTGATGCGGATCTCATCATTTGTCGTGCAGGAGCAAGTACGGTCACAGAGATTGCCGCTGTTGGTGCTGCCGCTATGTTTGTGCCATTACCTACTGCTGTTGATGATCATCAAACACAAAATGCAATGTATTTAGTGAAAAATGAAGCGGCATGGTTACAGCCTCAGAGAGATTTAACACCTCAAAAAATGGCGAATGAAATATTGAAAATGAATCGAGATATCTTGTTAAAAAAAGCTAACGAATCAAATAAATTATATATACACAATACTGTGAATGTGATTGTTGATGCATGCGAGGAGTTGATCAAATGAAACATGCAGT
>JAYUJX010000691.1:0-11517 GCA_043764955.1 Polaromonas sp. | reverse complement strand
GCACGTTTTTGTAGGTTTTGTTTTGGAACTCAAACGAAGGCACTGGGTCACCAGGCGGAATGACGGTGGGGTCTAAAAACGCGTTGTCTTTGACGTTGATAAAAAATTGTGCCGTGGCCGATTGAGGGTCGCCCGTGCGTGCCATAGCCAAAGTGCCAACAACGTTTTTCATACCGCCTTTAGCTGAGGCGGCTTGGCCTTCGTGCTCAACCGGAGCACGGGTTTTTTTCTCGGTATAGGCTGTATCAAAACCACCCCCTTGCACCATAAAATTGTCAATCACTCGGTGAAAAATTGTGCCGTCGTAGTGCTTGTCTTTAACGTATTGCAAAAAGTTTGCCACGGTTTTAGGCGCTTTGTCGGCATGGAGTTCAACAACAAAGTTGCCCGCTGTGGTGTTGAATTGCACTTTTGGATTGGTCTGAGATGTTGTCTGCGATAAAGCTGTAGACGGCGTAATTATTGCCTGAATAGCTATTAATAATATAGCAAGAAATTTCAAAATAGATAAATTTTTAACCGCATTCATAGCAATACCTTTAAATAATACCTTCAAAAAAGATTTTCCAATTTTTCCCGTCACGTATCCAATACTGTCGTTTGGTGACGCCTGTTTGCTTGCCAACGATAACTTCGTCAAATGTAACAACCATGGTGTCGTTTTGGTCAGACCAACGCATCATGTTGATGTTTGTTAAAGCAATGTCACGGCCTTTGAGTTTGTTCAGTTCGCTGGTCAATATAGTGGACCATTGTGTTAAATTTTTGCCGTAATTCGAAAAATCTGGGGTGTAAAACGCCATAAGTTTGGCTGTGTCAGACTGCACTTTGGCCTGCCGCCAAGCCGTCAAGGTGGCGTTGAACTTGGCTTTGTCAGCGTCCAAAGTGGTTTTTGAGACCCAGTTCAACCGATCTGCAATCACCACTGGCGTTGTTCTGGATCGGACACTGGTCAAAATGTGATTGAGGTCAGGATTTGCCAAAACCACGCAACCATCAGAGGCTTTTGGCGCGCGAGAAAATTGTTCCGAAGGTGTGCCGTGCAGCCAAATGCCGCTGCCCGTTTTGCCACGTTTCAAATCGAGCGGGTTGGGGTAGTTGATCGGTAAGGCACCCACACCGTAAAAATCGACCAAAGATGTGGGGCTTAAAGTGCCAGTGATGTAATACACCCCCAGAGGGGTGCGTTGGTCGCCTTCTGTTGATTTTTCAACCCCTAATCTACCTACAGAAATATAGTAATCGGCAATGAGTTTAGCGCCATTGCTGGTGTTTTCAAACAAATACAAGCGTGAGCGCGATGCATCAACCGCAATCGCGTGTTTGTTGCGCTCCGACAGCGCTAAAAACTGCGATGGCACGGTGTTGGCAGGCGGGCGTTCGCGCAAGGCTTTGAGTCGCTGCAAAGATTCCTCTCGCAATTCATTCAAAGCGGCGGAAGTTGCTGAATTAGTAGAAGTAGCCGAAGAAGCAATCGGCATTGATTTTGGCAAATCACCTTGGCTATTTACAGGCCGCACAAAGCTGCTCAGCAAATCACCATGCACGAGCTGAGCGAGTTGAAAATTGGGTTGCGCTTTGAGGAGTAACTCAGACTCAGCCAGCGCTAGCCGATTTTGCCCTTTGCCAATCAACTGGTAGATGTGCAGCAGCTTGGCCTCTGCCTGCAAATCAATTTTGCGTTGGGCAACGTTTTTATTTTTGCCGCTGCTCAAGATGGTTATTTTGCTGCTTTGAGCCCAGGCGTTCGGTGCGAAAAGCACAGCGCAGCACACGGCACTGCTGGCTAGCAGCGCTGTGGCAGAAGAATTTCGGAAAAAGTTCATCAATCGGTTCAAAGGAACCCCCACTCAGCGACCCGCAAAAAAATCAACCGCCCGTGGTTTCTTTGGCGATTAACCAACGGTCGCCGACTTTGTTCAGCTCTAGCGTTTTACGGCTTGAGGTGGACAAGGCATCTGCGTCATACGATTGGCGAAACTTCACAACGGCTGTATTACCATTGGTTTTTGTTACCAAATCGCTCACTTTCACGCTGATGCGTGATTTGCCCATGATGCGGTCACGGCGTTCGTCCTCCCAAGTTTTACGTGCTTGGTTTTTAGGTGTATCAAAGTTTTTAGCGTATGAGCCTAAATAGGCATTCATGTCTTTGCTAGACCATGCTTTAGCCCAAGCTTGTACAGCTTGCTCGATATCTTTGTCAGATGCTACAACCGCGGCTGGCAAGGCCGACGCTGGGGTTGTTGTCGCTGGCGCAGTCGCTACTGGTGCAGCAGGCTTCACAGCAGGGGCAGTTGCTATTGGTGGAACAGGCGCTACAACCGTTGGTGAAGCGGGTGCTGTCGCCACAGGTTTAGCCGCGCTAGGATTCACGCCTTTGCTGCCTGGCGTAAAAAGTTCACGAATCAAAGTCAGCTTAGGTTGCAGCGTTGAGCTAGAACCGCCGAGCTGCAGCGCTTTGCTGTAGGCTTGGCTGGCCAAATTGGCGTAAATGTCGCCTAAATTTTCATGTGCTGTTGAATAGCTCGGATTGGTGCGAATCGCCATTTCTAGCGCAGCACGGGCTTTGTCAAACTGGCCACCGCTGGCATGCAGCACAGCCAAGTTGTTGTACGGCTCTGGCAGCTCTGGGTATTCTTCGGTCAACTTGGTGAATGTGCCAATCGCGTCTTGCGGTTTGCCCATCTCAGTTTGAATCACGCCTTTTAAAAAACGCAACTGTGGGTCACGCGGCTTTGTCGTCAGCGACTGTTCTACTTTTGTCAAAGCTTGCGCTTGCTTGCCTGCTTTGAGCAACTGGTTGACTTCATCAACGTCATTAGCATGCACCGAAGCCGTAAACAATGCGGCCGACAGCGCGAATGTCACAGGCAATAAGCGTAACAAGGTGTGAGGTGTAAATGAGCGGATGCTTGGCATAGGTGTTCTTTTCTAGCTGTTAAACTTTAAACTTAAACTGCAGGGCAAATTGTACCCGTTGTGTCCTCCTTGCCAACCCCGCTTTCCACCTACTTAAAATCACCCCATGAGTTTGCGCATTTACAACACGATGTCTCGTGCCTTAGAGGATTTTTCACCGATTGAACCGGGTCATGTGCGCATGTACGTCTGCGGCATGACGATTTACGACCTCTGCCACATCGGTCATGCGCGCATGATGATGGCGTTTGACGTGGTGCAGCGCTGGCTCAAAGCGAGTGGTTATAAAGTCATTTATGTGCGAAATATCACAGATATTGACGACAAAATCATCAAACGTGCTTTGGAGCGCGGCATCACCATCCGCGCACTGACCGACGAAATGGTCGCTGCTATGAACCAAGACATAGGCGCTTTGCACATAGAAACCCCTACGCACGAACCGCGTGCGACCGAGTTTGTGCCACAAATGCTGAGCATTATCAAGACCTTAGAGCAAAAAGGCTTGGCCTACCAAGCGCCCAGTGGTGACGTTAATTTCTCCGTACGCCAGTTTCCGGGTTACGGTAAGTTGTCTGGCAAATCGGTCGATGAACTGCGCGCTGGCGAACGCGTGGCGGTTTTGGAGGACAAAGAAGACCCACTTGATTTCGTCTTGTGGAAATCAGCCAAACCCACAGAGCCTGAAGACGCCAAATGGGCGAGCGACTACGGCGCTGGCCGCCCAGGCTGGCACATCGAGTGCTCGGCCATGAGTTGCGCGATGTTGGGCGAAACCTTTGATATCCATGGCGGTGGCGCAGATTTGCAGTTTCCGCACCACGAGAACGAAATCGCGCAAAGCGAGGGCGCGAACGGCAAACCGCTGGCTAATTACTGGATTCACAATGGTTTTGTGCGGTTGGACAACGAAAAGATGTCCAAAAGCTTGGGCAACTTCTTCACCATACGTGAAGTTTTGGCAAAATACGATCCCGAAACGGTGCGTTTCTTCATCGTGCGTGTGCATTACCGCACAGGTTTGAACTACAGCGATGTGCATTTGGATGATGCGCGGGCTTCGTTGAAACGGCTTTACACAGCTTTAGATTCAGTTAAACCAGCTGAAATCGCGATTGATTGGAGCGATTCGTACGCGGCAAGATTCAAAGCCGCGATGGACGAAGACTTCGGTACACCCGAAGCCGTGGCCGTGCTGTTTGACTTGGCAACGCAAGTCAATAGCACCAAATCTGTACAACTGGCTGGTCTACTAAAAGCGCTAGGCGGCATCTTAGGATTGCTGCAAAATGAGCCGACAAAATTTTTACAATCAGGCGTTGTAAATGCGCTTGACACAGCACAGATAGCGCTTAGTATAACGAAACGCAACGATGCTAAAAAAGCGAAAAATTTCGCCTTGGCTGATGCGATTCGAAATGACTTGTTGGTGCAAGGCATCGTTCTGAAAGACTCGCCAATGGGTACAACTTGGGAAGCTGCTTGATGCATCTAAATATCTTTAAAAATATGATAAAAACGACTCTAGCCGATGTATTTACTGTCTAAGTAGCTATTAAAAGTATAGTAATGTCATCTGTATCTATTCCCGAATATTGGCAAGACGCCTGCAAGCATCTAGGTAAAAAAGACCGCGTCATGAAGCGCCTGATCGCGCAGTTTCCAGACGTTTCTTTGAGTTCGCGTGGTGACGCTTTCACCACATTGGCGCGTAGCATTGTGGGGCAACAAATTTCTGTCAAGGCGGCGCAAACCGTGTGGGACAGGTTCGCGCTGCTGCCAAAAAAAATGGTGCCAGCAAATATCTTGAAACTCAAGGTGGACGACATGCGCGCCGCAGGTTTAAGCGCCCGCAAGATTGAGTATTTGGTCGACTTGGCGATCCACTTCGACTCTGGCGCGATCAGCAGCGACACCCTGACCGAGATGGATGACGAAGCCATCATCGCCGAACTGGTTGCCATTCGCGGCATTGGCCGCTGGACCGCGGAGATGTTTTTGATGTTTTATCTGATGCGACCTAACGTGCTGCCATTGGACGACATTGGGCTGATCAACGGCATCAGCCAAGGCTATTTTTCAGGTGAAGCTGTGAGTCGCAGTGACATTAGAGAAGTGGCCGCTGCGTGGGCCCCATACCGCAGCGTGGCAACTTGGTATATTTGGCGGTCATTAGATCCTATGCCAGTAGCGTATTAAGCCTAGCTTATTGAACTTGACTGAAAATAACGACACAAATAAATAAGAGAAATAAGAGGACAAAACCTTGGCTAAAAAAACATTTCTAGATTTTGAGTCTCCGATAGCTGAACTAGACTCAAAAATTGAAGAGTTACGCTATGTGCAAACCGAGTCAGCGGTCGATATCTCAAGCGAAATCGACCAGTTGGCCAAGAAAAGCCTGCAGCTGACCAAAGACATCTACAGCGATTTGACGCCGTGGCAAATCACCAAAATTTCGCGCCACCCAGAGCGTCCCTACACCATGGACTACATCAACGACATCTTCACCGATTTCGTGGAAATGCATGGTGACCGCCATTTTGCGGACGATTTGAGCATTGTGGGTGGCTTGGCGCGTTTCAACGGCGCTGCTTGCATGGTCATTGGCCAGCAAAAAGGCCGCGACACCAAAGAACGCGCCATGCGCAACTTCGGCATGAGCAAGCCCGAGGGCTACCGCAAAGCCTTGCGTTTGCTGAAAACCGCAGAGAAATTTAAATTGCCAGTTTTCACTTTTGTCGACACGCCCGGCGCCTACCCTGGTATTGACGCAGAAGAGCGTAGCCAGTCCGAAGCGATTGGTCGCAATATCTTTGAAATGGCGCAACTGGAAGTACCCATCATCACCACCATCATTGGCGAAGGCGGCTCGGGCGGTGCATTGGCTATTTCGGTGTGCGACCAGTTGGTGATGCTGCAGTATTCGATTTATTCGGTGATCAGTCCTGAAGGTTGCGCGTCTATTCTATGGAAAACCTCAGAAAAAGCCGAAATGGCGGCAGACGCACTGGGAATCACCGCTCACCGTTTGAAGGCTTTGGGCATTGTTGACAAAATCGTCAACGAACCCGTTGGCGGCGCGCACCGCGACCACAAGCAGATGACGGCGTTTTTGAAGCGTGCCTTGGTCGATGCCTATCGTCAAGTCAGCGATTTGAAGACCAAAGAATTGCTTGATCGTCGTTATGAGCGTTTGATGAGCTACGGCAAGTTCACCGATATCAAGGCGGATGCCAAAGCCGAAAGAGCCGAGAGCAAAGCTAACCAGAAGTAAGTTCACCAGAAGTATGTTCACGCATAAAGTTTGGGAACTATTTTCCTAGTTTTATGCCATATCACTATGTTTAAGCAGATTTTTATTGGGGTTGTACTGGCTCTGCTGGGCTCGCTATCGGCGCAGGTGCAAGCACGTACTTTATTCATTGATTTCAATAACGCCGAGCGCGAAATAGCTGTCTTCAAGCAGAGTCACCAAGGTGTCGCGTCTGAGGTGGTCGTGGTTCCCAGCTACCAGCGCATCACCCGCAAGCAGCGAGCGCACATTGTCAAAGTGAACGAGGCAATTGAAAATTTCACACTCAAAGTGCAAGATTGCGCGGTAGCGGTGAAAAAAGACAAACGCTGCGACAGCTACTATGACCAAATTTACACACTGGAGCAAGAGCGCGAAAAAACCACGGCTTATTACAGTGCCGAAGACCTGAAAAAAGAATTATTAGCGCTTTTGGAAGACAAAAACACGGTGCCTTTTGATATGGTGGTGATCTCCGGCCATCATGAACAAGGTTTTTACCGCGGCGAGTTGACCGATGCCAAAGTCAAAGAATTTGTCGACATGATGGACGAAAGCCGCGCCTTGTTCAGCAAAGTCAACACGGTGGTGTTTTTGGGCTGCGAGACAGGAACCAAAGCGGTGTTTCAAAATACCCTGCTCACGATGTTTCCTGCCGTTCCTGTGATTTTGGCGTCTGAAGACAACGCACCGACCCGTAATGAAGCACGTAATTTGGCGTATATTCGCCACGTTATCCAAATTCGCCCTAAATTGTTAGCAGCCAAAACAGCCAGCCAAGTACAACCCTTGTATGACAGTTTGCTAGCTAGACGCTGGCCCGCTAGCCTGCTTTGGCGGCAAAACGTTGTCTTTTTCAAAGACAGTACAGAGCTGCTTTGACCTGCTTGTTATCCTTTGACTGTATCTTTAGACCAAGCCATTGCCGCTTTTGAGCCCAATCTGCCACTGGCGGTCGGCTACAGCGGTGGTGCAGATTCAACAGCTTTACTCTTAGCGTGCGCTAAAAAGTGGCCAGACCAAGTCAGCGCCATCCACGTTCACCACGGTTTACAGGCAGCGGCTGATGATTTTGCAGCCCATTGCGAGGCGTTTTGCAAGCGCATCAACGTGCCACTCACGGTTAAAAAAGTCGATGCCAAGCATGAACTTGGCGAAAGTCCAGAAGCAGCGGCAAGAAATGCCAGATACAGTGCTTTTTCGAGTATAAATATGCCTGTAGCCAGCGTATTTATTGCTTATACAGCTACTAAAAATATAGCAAATATCGTCAATATAGCATTGGCGCAGCATGCCGATGACCAAGTTGAAACCCTGTTACTCGCGCTCAGCCGTGGCGCTGGTTTGCCCGGCTTGGCGGCGATGCCAGCAGCGTGGCAACGAGACGGGATTCAATACTACCGACCTCTATTACAAGTATCCGCCGTTGAGATTCGCCGCTGGTTAGCCGCGCAAACGCAGCTAGGTGAGGGCGGTGCAACATTTGTAGAAGACCCAACCAATACAGACGAATCGTTCACCCGCAACCGCATCCGCGCCAAGCTTTTGCCAGCTTTGGACACCGCATTTCCGCAATTCAGAGACACCTTCGCTCGCAGCAGTAGCCATGCGGCGCAGGCGCAGTTGCTCTTAAACGAAGTGGCTGTAGACGATCTGCTGAAAACCGGAAATCCACCAAATATTCAGCAATTACAACAACTTAGCGATGCCAGAATAGGCAATGCACTGCGCTTTTGGCTGAAAACAACCCATCAAACCACGCCCAGCACCGCGCAGTTGAATCAGTTGGTCGATCAAATCAAGGTTTGCACCACACGCGGGCATCACATTCACATCAAGGTCGGGCGTGGTTTCATCGAGCGCAAAGAGGCCTGCATTGATTGGTACAATCCCTAGATTTTACTTTTACAACTTGACCTTTATTTCGACTTTTTAGTTCGTTCATTTCAAAAAATTCCTATGGCTTTGATAGTTCATAAATACGGCGGCACCTCCATGGGCTCGACAGAGCGCATTGCCTTGGTCGCCAAACGCGTTGCCAAATGGGCGCGCGCCGGTCACAAAATGGTCGTTGTCCCCAGCGCCATGAGTGGTGAAACCAACCGTTTGCTCGCTTTGGCAAAAGAGCTAGCACCCGCTAAACCGGGTGACGCGTACAGCCGCGAGCTCGACATGTTGGCCGCCACAGGCGAGCAGGCCTCGTCGGCTTTGTTGGCGATCGCGCTGCAGGCTGAGGGCCTAGAAGCCGTCAGTTACGCCGGCTGGCAAGTCGCCATCAAAACCAACAGCGCCCACACCAAAGCACGGATTGAGTCGATTGACGATAAAAAAGTCCGTGCCGATTTAGACGCTGGCCGTGTCGTCATCGTCACCGGTTTTCAGGGCGTGGACGACCTGGGCAACATCACCACGCTGGGTAGGGGCGGGTCTGATACCTCAGCTGTGGCTGTCGCTGCGGCACTGAAGGCGGACGAATGCCTGATCTACACCGACGTCGATGGCGTTTACACCACCGACCCGCGCGTTGTGCCTGAAGCGCGCCGTTTGCACACCGTCAGCTTTGAAGAAATGCTGGAAATGGCGTCCATGGGCTCCAAAGTGCTGCAAATCCGCTCGGTCGAGTTTGCGGGCAAATACAAGGTAAAAATGCGCGTGTTGTCCAGCTTCACGCCGTGGGATATTGATATTAATGAAGAGGCCGTGTCCGGCACTTTGATTACTTTTGAGGAAGATGAAGACATGGAACAAGCCGTCGTATCAGGTATCGCTTTCAACCGCGATGAAGCCAAAATCTCCGTGTTGGGCGTGCCCGACACCCCAGGCATTGCCTACAAAATTGTCGGTGCGGTGGCAGATGCCAACATTGAAATCGACATGATCATTCAAAACGTCAGCAAAGAAGGTAAAACCGACTTCAGCTTCACTGTCCACCGCAACGACTTTGCCAAAGCAGTTGACTTGTTGAATAACAAGGTGATTGGCGCTTTGGGCGCGAAAGAAGTCGTGGGTGATGCCAAAATCTGCAAAGTCTCCATCGTCGGCATCGGCATGCGCAGCCACGTGGGCATTGCCAGCAAAATGTTCAGCTGCTTGGCAGAAGAGGGCATCAACATCCAGATGATTTCCACCTCAGAGATCAAAACTTCGGTGGTGATTGACGAGAAATACATGGAATTGGCCGTGCGCGCGTTGCACAAGGTGTTTGGTTTAGACCAAGTTGCCGCTTGATTTGGGTGTTTTTTGACAGCCAGTTTTAGACATTGAGCGGAAATTGAAGCTCAAGTCGTGCGATAATATAGTTTGTTAAGTAGGAAACGTGACCGAGTGGCCGAAGGTGCTCCCCTGCTAAGGGAGTATGGGGTGTTGAGCCTCATCAAGGGTTCGAATCCCTTCGTTTCCGCCAGTAAAGATAAAGCCCTGTAACTCATCGAGTTACAGGGCTTTTTTCTTTGTGAATCCGACATCAGCGCTACAATTGATCTTCACCAGGGGTGTCTGCGGACTGAGAAATACCCTGTTTACCTGATCTGGGTCATGCCAGCGTAGGAAGCGTGAGATTGAAAGACATTTCCTGTTTTTCTTTTTATGCGGCCTGCTTGGCGTTAAAAAGAATACAAAAGGAAAATATGCAAAACGTCAAAAGAAACATCAAAAAACAATTTTTACTTGCTTCTGTCGCTTTGGCAGCAGGCTTGTTGTCGGCTTCTGTTTTGGCCAAAGACTTGCGCGTCATCGTCCACAGCTCGTTTGATTTGCCAAAGCCATTGCTCGCTAAATTTGAAGCTGAAGCGGGCGTGAAACTCAAAATCGTCAAAGGTGGCGATTCTGGTGAGATGTTGAACAAGCTGATTTTGACCCGCAAAGCGCCGATTGCCGATGTGGTCTACGGTATCGACAACGCACAAGCTGTCAAAGCCAAAGCCGCAGACATTATTGATACCTACGACGGCGCTGCCGCCCAAGGCGAATCAAAAACCGAGTTTGCCGGCATGGCTGTCGCCGTTGACTACGGTTTTGTGACGTTGAACTACGACAAAGCGACGGTGGCTAAACGCGGCACACCGCTGCCAAAATCATTGGAAGAATTAGCGCAACCCGCGTATAAAAAATGGCTGGTCGTCGAAAATCCAGCCACCTCAGGCCCGGGCTACGCCTTTTTGCTGGCAACGATTGCCAACATGGGCGAGGAAAAAGCCTTTGCTTGGTGGAAAAGCATGCGCGGCAATGGCATGAAGGTCGCCAAAGGTTGGACAGAAGCTTATTACACCGACTTTAGCCGTAACGGTGGCGCGTACCCCATCGTGGTCAGCTACGCCAGCAGCCCAGCGGCTGAGGTGTTTTACAGCAAAGAAAAATTGACAGATTCTCCAACTGCCAGCTTGTTTTTGCCGGGTGCGGTGTTCAGGCAAGTCGAAGGCGTGGCGCTCATCAAAGGCGGCAAGCAACGCGCAGAAGCAGAGAAATTTTTAGAATTCATGCGCTCAAACGATGTGCAAGAAGCGCTGCAAACGACGATGTGGATGTACCCCATCCAAAACACCACCAAGCGTGCTGATGCAATGCGTTTTGCACCTGAACCAGCTAAATTTGAAAGCCTGCCAGCAGCGGTCATTGCTGAAAAAGGCGCTGGTTGGATCAGCCGCTGGACGAAAACTGTTTTGAAATAAGTTTTTTTACGAGAATTTTTAAGCGAGAAAATCCATTAGACAGATTCCGTCATTCCCGCGCAGGCGGGAATCCACAAGCGCCACCATGGATTCCCGCCTGCGCGGGAATGACGATTTTTGGTGCACTGCACCAAAAATTGGCACGAATCTCGCTTGATCGAGTTATGTGTTCATTTTTAGAGGGCTTTGCACCATGTCGGGTAAATCATCAAGTTTCGGTAGCTTCCTAAAAAGCGGGCATTCACCCACACTGTTTGCCGCTTTCTTTTATTTCGCTTTTTCGTGTTGCATTTGGGTGCTCAATGGCGCGATGGCACCATTTATCTCTGAGGCTTTTCAGCTTAGCCCTGCGCAAAAGGGCTTGATGTTGTCGGTGCCCATCATCGCCGGCGCATTGATGCGCTTCCCCTTGGGCATTTTGTCGCAATACATTGGCCGCAAAAACGCCACCTTGGTCGAAATGGCACTGATCTGCATTGCCATGCTGTTTGGCTTCTTTTTTGTCAAAAGCTTCAATGATTTGCTGGCTATGGGTGTGCTGCTTGGCATTGCTGGGGCGAGTTTTGGCGTGGCTTTGAGCTTGGGTTCAGGTTCTTTCCCTCCTAAACACAAAGGTTTGGCCATGGGTTTGGT
>JAYUJX010000690.1:0-2915 GCA_043764955.1 Polaromonas sp. | reverse complement strand
GCAAGGCAAAGTGCGGGGTGCGAGATACGGTTTGACCGCTCATCACCGCCGCAAACTGCGCTTTGGTCACTATGCGTTGCAAAGTTATGCTGCAAAATTAGGCTGCAAGATGGCGCGACAAAATAGGCTGTTGAAATGACTTCGATACAGCCAAATTTGACTAAAACTTAGACAGCCAGACGCTTGCGGCCTTTGGCGCGGCGTGCATTGATCACAGCACGGCCGCCAGGGGTCTTCATGCGTGTCAAAAAGCCGTGGGTACGGGCGCGGCGAACTTTAGAGGGTTGGTAAGTGCGTTTCATGATTCATCCTAAGTACTTTTTGAAGCGTGTTACTTCAAGTTAGCCCATGATTATCGCAGATTCTTGAGGCATGGCCACTATTTAGACAAAAGCACTAAGGGAAAGTCACACTGGTGATGCGTTTTTCAGCTCCTATGATCAGTTGCCAAACAGTTACCAAAAGGAAACCCGTATGAATAAACGACTCACGAGGCCGCTTACTGTCTCATCTTCCGCAACCATACGCACTATAAGTGCCTCATTGATGGTGGGAATACTTTTGACAATGACGCCAGTTTTTGCACAAAACAATGCGAACACCTTAAAAATCGGCGTTATTGGTCCATTTTCGGGCGCATCTGCTGATTTTGGCGTACCTATGCTGAATGGCATCCAAATGGCGGTCGACGAAATCAACGCTGTTGGCGGCTATTCAGGGCGCAAGCTGGAAATCGTTAAAAAAGACGACGAGGCCAAGCCAGATGTTGGACTGAAGCTATCCAACGAATTGGTGGCAGAAAAAGTCATCGCCACCATCGGTTTTTGTAACACGGGTGTTGCAGCTAAGTCGCTGGAGGTTTTTCAAGCCAATAAATTGCCTTTGATCATTCCTTGCTCTACAGGTACGCCGTTAACGGCCAAATTTCCGGCTGAAGAGAGCTATATTTTCAGGACATCCGCCAAAGACGCCATACAAGCGCCTTTTGTGGTGGAAGACATCATCAAACGCGGTTGGAACAAGGTTGCCATTTTTGCGGATACGAGCGGCTATGGAGAGGCCGGCTTTCAAGATGTTGAGAAAGCTTTGGCTGCTAAAAACATAAAGCCTGTTTACGTTGCGCGGTTCGCGCTGGGCGTCAAAGACCTCAACGAAGAACTGAAGACTGCTAAAGCTGCCGGGGTAAACGTCGTTTTTAGCTACACCGTAGGTTCAGAAAACGCCGTGATCGCCAAAGGACGGCAAGCTTTGGGCTGGAAAGTGCCGCAAGTTGACGCCTGGCCGCTGTCGTTCCCCTTTTTCATAGACGGCGCGAAAGAGGCAGCAGAAGGTGCGCTGATGGCGCAAACTTTTATCGCCGAGCCGAGCAACTCATACCGTGCCGCTTTTTTAACCAGCTACGCTCGTAAGTACAAGGTCAATAAAATTCCCGTTCCCATGGCGGCAGCGCAGGGTTATGACGCTGTTTATATTTTGTTGTATTCACTTTTCAACGTGAAAGAGGGTAACTTCAGCGGACCCGCCATAAAGGCCGCGCTAGAAAACAAAATCCGTACCTACTACGGCGTAGTCGCCACTTATGATCAACCATTCAGCGTAAAAGACAAAGATGCGACCACTCAAAACATGTTGGTCATGGGCATGGTTAAAAATGGTGCGGTGACCTTTGCCTACCCGCAAGACGCTAAAAACAACCTCTTTGTGCAACGAAAGCAATAAGCACTCACTGCCTCGATAAAATCGGGGCTTGAACATTCAACATTCCCCTAAAAACCTGTCGAACACTCTCATTCGGGCCATGCCCGCCGTTTTTGTGCTGATTTGGAGTACGGGATTCATCGTCGCCAAGTTTGGACTGCCTTTTGCGCCGCCGCTGACATTTTTATCGATTCGCTATGTGCTCTCCATTGCCTGTTTTTTGATCTGGATTTGGCTAAGCAGAGCCGTTTGGCCTAGTGATAAAAAGCAGTGGCTGCATCTTGCCGTGGCTGGTGTGTTGATGCACGGCGGTTACTTAGGTGGCGTGTGGGTCGCGGTAAAGGGCGGCATGGGCTCGGGTTTGGTGGCGTTGATGGTGGGGTTTCAGCCAATTTTGACGGCGCTGTGGCTTTCTAGCCAAGCATCAACCGCATCAGACAACCCATCGCAAGCTGTCGTTTCAAAGCGCCAATGGGTGGGCTTGCTGCTGGGTTTGGCGGGTTTGCTACTCGTGGTGGCACGCAAATTTGGCGCTACGAATGAGGTCACACTGTTAACCTTTACCGCAGCCGTGTTTGCGTTGATCAGCATCACGGTCGGGACTTTGTACCAAAAACAACACGTAACTGCGACCGATGTGCGCACCGCCAATGTGATTCAGCTGGCAGCGGCACTTGTTGTGACGCTGCCTTTTACGATCTTGGAAGCCGAAGCGATTACCTGGAACGCATCGTTCATTGGTGCGATGGCATGGGCGGTGTTGGCCTTGACGTTGGGTGGCAGTTCGTTGATGTTCATGCTGATCCAGCGTGGCGCAGCCACCACGGTGACCAGTTTGCTGTACTTGGTGCCGCCCACGACTGCGCTGATGGCTTGGCTGCTGTTTGATGAAGCGATTACAGTCGTCACGTTGCTGGGGATTGCGTTGACTGCGATAGGGGTCAGCTTGGTGGTGCGGCCGGCGCGTCCGAACTAAGTTATTTCAAATCGCACGCAAGCTACTCCCAAGATGGCAAAACCTGCGCCTTGAGTTGCTTTTGCCGCGCTTCGTAGTCGGGCAACACACTGGCCACAGTCGCCCAAAAACGGGGGCTGTGGTTTAGCTCACGCAAATGGCTCAGCTCATGCGCCACCACGTAGTCAATCACCTCTGGGCTGAACTGCATCAAACGCCAATGCAGACGAATCGAGCCGTCGGCCTTGGCACTGCCCCAGCG
>JAYUJX010000689.1:0-11644 GCA_043764955.1 Polaromonas sp. | reverse complement strand
GATTGGGGCAGTTTGGCATCAAGACCTATATTGGTCATGATGCAAAAAATTTACAAAATGTTGATGTGGTTGTAATTTCATCTGCTGTAAAGCAAGACAACCCTGAAGTTGTTGAAGCAAAACATCGAAATATACCTGTCGTTCCTCGTGCAGTCATGTTGGCCGAATTAATGCGAATGAAACAAGGTATCGCTATTGCAGGGACACACGGAAAAACGACTACTACAAGCTTGGTCGCTAGTGTTCTGGCGGAAGCGGGACTTGATCCTACTTTCGTCATCGGTGGTCGTTTAAACAGTGCCGACGCAAACGCCAAATTAGGCAGTGGAGAATATATTGTTGTTGAAGCTGATGAGTCTGACGCTTCATTTTTAAATTTATTGCCAGTCATGGCGGTAGTCACGAATATCGATGAAGATCATATGGAAACATACGGTCATGATTTTCAAAAACTCAAATCATCATTCGTGGAATTTTTGCATCGTATGCCATTTTATGGGGCTGCGATCGTGTGCGTTGACGATATGGCTGTCAAGGAGATTATTCCTAAAATTGCTAGGCCGGTTATTACATATGGTCTTGTTGAGGATGCACAAATTCGTGCTTTAGATATAAGAGCTGAAAACGGGAAAATGTTTTTTAACGTTTGTTTAAAAGATGATAGCTCGCAAGAAGTATTGGCAATTGAACTGAATTTGCCCGGCTTACACAACGTTAAAAATGCATTAGCAGCTATAGCGGTTGCATTGGAATTGGAAATTAATCCAACGTCAATTCAAAAGGCGCTATCGCAATTCAAAGGGGTTGATCGTAGGTTCCAAAAATATGGAGATGTTGCGACCAATGAGGGTATTTTTTTTACACTTATCGACGACTACGGGCATCACCCCGTAGAGATGAAGGCAACCATTGAAGCTGCGAGAGGTGCTTACCCTGGCCGACGTTTGGTACTAGCTTTTCAACCTCACCGATATAGCAGAACCCGCGACTGCTTTGAAGACTTTATCAAAGTTATGGCATCAGTAGATGCGATTTTGCTTTCCGAAGTGTACTCAGCAGGAGAGGCAAAAATAGTAGGTGCGGATGGTCGCTCACTGTGTAGAGCCATTCGATTAAATTGCAAAGTAGAGCCTATCTTTGTTGATGACATTCAAAATATGGCTCAGGAAATATTAAACATTATAAAAAGTGGAGATGTCGTTTTGTGTATGGGTGCTGGTTCAATCAGCGGAACACCTAAAAACATCATTAGTTTATTAAAATAAATTAAATTGTGGAAATAAACTAATTTAAATTTAAAAATGAATGATCAAGTTGAAATAATTAAACAGTTCGGTAAAGTTGCCGTGCTCATGGGTGGTCGATCTGCCGAACGGGATATTTCTTTAATGTCTGGTAATGCCGTTTTGAAGGCTTTGATATCACAAGGTGTTGATGCATACGTATTCGATCCAGCAGAAAAAGACTTATTGTTATTGAAAACCGAAAATTTTGACCGTTGTTTTATTGTATTGCATGGTAGATATGGTGAAGATGGAACTATACAAGGTGTCTTGGAGATATTAGGGATACCTTACACAGGTTCTGGCGTTATGGCTTCTAGTATTGCTATGAATAAAATAATGACTAAAAATATTTGGCTAGCCAAGGGTTTGCCGACACCTTCATGGGTAGAGGTGACTAGTGTGGCTGAAACATTAAATGCGTTCAAGACATTAAATGCACCTATGATTGTCAAGCCTGCACTTGAAGGATCATCTATAGGTATCACAAAGGTAACTACAAGCCAACAATGTGAAGCTGCATTTAAGTTAGCTGAAATGCAAGATTCTAAGATTATTTGCGAACAATTTATTAGCGGTGATGAGGTAACTTGCACTGTTTTGAATCTTTCACAAAATATTCAAGCATTACCAATTATAAAAATAGTTGCACCAAGCGGTAAGTATGATTATCAAAATAAATATTTTACAAATGATACTAAATATATTATTCCATGTGCATTGCCTAATGATGAAGAAAGCAAAATTCAAGCTTTAGTAGTAAAAGCATTTGATGCGATATGTGGACGCGGATGGGCGCGGTTAGATGTCATGATCGATAGTGCAACAAGAAAGCCGTACCTGTTAGAAATAAATACGGCGCCTGGTATGACTGGGCACTCACTGTCTCCTATGTCGGCATTACATTATGGTCTTAGTTTTGAAAATTTATGCTTAAAAGTACTTGAAACTGCATCATTAGATTATAAAAATATTTATAATACAAAAATAATTGCATAGAAATGAAAGCTATAGCCAGTTCACTCGAAACACCAGCTGACATCAAATTTGTCAATGGTTTGACGATAGTACTGTTTGGATTATTTATTTTGCTAATGATTTCAAGTGGATTTCAATACGTCATTAAAAATAAGATTAAAAATCTTGATGCGATAATAATTACAGGAAGTACTGATCATAGCGATGTTTCATCAATAAGAAATATTATGACCGACAATATAAGTGGAAATTTTTATAATACTGATTTAACAACTGCAAAAAGAATATTTGAATCTATGCCATGGATAAACCATGCAGTTGTGAAGCGTGTTTATCCAAGTTTGATAGAAGTGAGGTTGAGTGAATACAGGGCAAAGGCTGTGTGGGGATCACGTGAGGATATGAAGTTAGTGGATGAATCCGGATCACTATTTGAGGTAAATACTGGAGACGATGACTATGAATCATTACCTCAATTGATAGGGCCAGAGGGGCAAGGTAAGCTGATGTTGGATATGTACAAAAATGTCTCCAATGCATTCAGTCCTTTAAACAATGGGTTAAAAAATTTAGAGTTAAACGCACGCGGAAGCTGGATCGCAACTTTAGATGGCGGTGCACATATTGAGTTGGGGCGTGGTAACACGTTCGAAGTGATAGATCGAGTCACTAAGTTTTCAATGAGTGCAGAGAAGATGTTGACAAAATTAAATAAAAAAACGATTGATCTTCAGTATGTTGATTTGCGCCATTCGGATGGTTACGCTTTGCGCATGCATGGCGTTAGCACCTTGGATTTAACGATCGCACCTACACCATTAAAAAAGTAAAAACATGGCAAAAGAATACAAAGATTTAGTGGTCGGGCTTGATATTGGTACATCCAAAATTATGGTTGTTGTAGCCGAAGTTTTGCCAGGCGGGCTACTGAAAATTGCTGGCTTTGGCGTTTCACCTAGCAATGGTTTGAAGCGTGGAGTTGTTGTAAATATTGATGCTACTGTTCAAAGTATTCAACAAGCCCTTAGAGAAGCGGAATTGATGGCGGATTGCAAGATTGGCCGCGTCTATACGGGTATAACTGGCAGTCATATCCGTGGCATCAACTCTAGCGGGATGGTTGCTATCAAAGACAAAGAGGTTAGCCGTTCCGATGTTAAGCGGGTGCTTGATACGGCCACTGCCATTAATATTTCTAACGATCAGCGTTTGCTATTGGTTGAATCGCAAGAATTCGTGATTGATGGTCAGGATGTAAAAGATCCGATTGGTATGAGCGGCATCCGTTTGGAGGCAAAAGTTCATATAGTCACAGGTGCTCAAAGCGCAGCAGAAAATATTATCAAGTGCGTTCATCGTTGTGGTTTAGAGGTTGAGCACTTGATGCTGAATCCTATGGCCTCAAATCTTGCAGTTCTTACCAACGATGAGCGTGAGTTGGGGGTTGTACTCGTTGATATCGGCGCTGGAACGACAGACGTTGCGGTGTTTACAGGTGGTGCAATTCGCCACACAGCTGTCATTCCAATTGCAGGTGATTTAATCACAAGTGATATTGCTATGGCGCTTCGTACGCCGACTAAAGATGCCGAAGATATAAAGGTTGAAAGTGGTTGCGCCAAGCAATTGTTGACTGATCCTGAGTCAGAAGTAGAAGTGCCAGGCTTGGGTGATCGCGGTCCACGTCGCTTGAGCAAACAAGCTCTCGCAGGCGTAATTGAGCCGCGGGTGGAAGAAATATTTTCGTTGGTTCAACAGGCTATCCGTGAAACTGGCTACGAGGAAGTATTGTCTTCAGGTATTGTTTTAACGGGTGGCGCTTCAGTCATGCCGGGCATGCTTGAGTTGGGAGAAGATATTTTTCTAAAGCCTGTACGCCGCGGTATTCCTAAATACTCTGGCAATCTGTCAGATATGGTGGGTCAAGCTAGGGCTTCTACTGTGATGGGTTTATTAGAAGAAGCCAGTTTGGCTCGCATGCGTGGCTTAAAAGTTGGTCATAATAATGGGTCAATTAAAAACACATTAAGCCGCGCAAAAGACTGGCTAATTGGGAATTTTTAATATGAAAAAAATGATGTGGTTGGCACGTGGAAGTCCCCACCAACAATGGCGTTGAATACTGGACAAATACAAGAGTTAAAACATATATATTTTTGGCAACTGCGATTCATTTAAGGAGTAACAAAATGGCTATCGAAATGATTGAAATTGAAGAGTTCAATATGGGCACTAAAATCAAAGTGATCGGTGTCGGTGGTGGCGGTGGTAACGCTGTTGAGCACATGATTTCACGCAATGTGCAAGGCGTTGAATTCATAAGCGCTAATACCGATGCGCAAGCGCTTAGTACCAGTGGCGCACCCAAAACCATTCAGTTGGGCACAACTGGACTTGGTGCTGGAAGCAAACCTGAAAAAGGTCGTGAAGCAGCAGAGATGGCTGAAGAAGATATTCGCGCATCAATCGAGGGTGCACATATGCTGTTTATTACTGCGGGTATGGGTGGTGGTACTGGTACTGGTGCTGCACCTGTTATTGCTCGAATCGCCAAAGAGATGGGAATTCTAACCGTTGGCGTAGTAACCAAACCTTTCGATTGGGAAGGCGGTAAGCGCATGAGCAATGCAGATACTGGTCTGGCTGAGCTAGAAGCTAATGTTGACTCTTTGATTGTCGTTTTGAATGAAAAACTAATTGATGTGCTGGGTGAAGACGTCACGCAAGAAGAAGCATTTGCTTATGCCAACGATGTCTTGAAAAACGCCGTTGGTGGTATTGCTGAAATCATCAATGTTCGCGGGCATGTCAATCCTGACTTTGAAGACGTGCGCACTGTGATGGCTGAAAATGGCAAAGCCATGATGGGCTCGGCACTCGCAAGTGGTCCTGACCGCGCGCGCATCGCCGCTGAGCAAGCTGTTGCCTGCCCACTTTTAGAAGGTATTGATCTTTCAGGTGCTAAAGGTGTCTTAGTGCTGATCACGGCTGCTAAGAGCTCCCTTAAATTGAGTGAATCCAAGTTGGCAATGAATACGATTCGTGCGTATGCATCTCCAGACGCACACGTTATTTACGGAACAGCTTATGACGAGGATTTGGGTGATGAAATTCGTGTCACAGTCGTTGCAACAGGTTTGAGTAAAGTTAAAGCACAACGTATTGCCCCACCATTGCAAGTCCTGCGAAATGGTACGGATAATATGGCTTATGCGCCTACACTTGATGCTGATGCGGGTGGCATAAATGTAGCAAGCACATTGGCTGGTGCAACGAATTACGATGTGCCTGCTTATGTGCGCAACTTAGGCCGCCATCCTGATCGTACCAGCGCTTCTGCTAGAGTTGATGCGCTGTCTTCTGGTGGTATGGGGGATATTGACATTCCTGCGTTTTTGCGAAAACAGGCTGATTAATAAGTAGCCCAAATAATTTGGCCATTTAAGAAAATTTGGATAAGTTTATCAAGTGAGAATATAGCCTGTCATTTCAACCATCGCAGGCTATTTAAGTTTTAAGATGTTAGTACAACAAACGATTAAATCTGTGATCAGCGCAGTTGGCGTAGGCTTGCACAGCGGGCAGAGGGTCGATGTGACTCTGCGCCCAGCTAAGCCAGATACGGGTATCGTTTTCAGGCGTATTGATTTGCTAGAGCCAGTCAGCATTCAGACATCTGCTATGGCAGTTACAGATACGCGTTTGGCTTCCACTATTTCGTCAACTGGCGTGAAGGTTCAAACGGTTGAGCATTTGATGTCTGCTTGTGCGGGCTTAGGCATTGATAATTTGCATGTTGATATCAATGGCGAGGAAGTACCTATTTTGGATGGCTCCTCAAGTTCATTTGTTTTTTTACTGCAAAGCGCTGGCATTGAAAAACAAAAAACGCTTAAAAAATTTATTCGTGTTTTACAACCTGTCGTCATCAGCGAAGGTGAAGGCGAGTCCTTAAAGTGGGCAAAATTTGAGCCTTATAACGGCTACAAATTAAATTTTCAAATTGACTTTGCGCATGTTGCAGTCGATGCCACAGGGCAGGAATATGAGTTTGATCTCATTCAAAATTCTTACGCAAGAGATATTTCAAGAGCGCGGACATTTTGCTTCACTAAAGATGTAGAAATGATGCGAGCCAATGGCCTGGCTCTCGGTGGTGGTTTGGACAACGCGATAGTTATTGATGATTACAAAGTCATCAACGCTGATGGGCTTCGTTATGGCGACGAATTCGTGAAGCACAAAATATTAGATGCCATGGGTGATTTGCATCTCGTTGGACATCCGTTACTGGCTTCTTATAAAGCCTTTCGCTCTGGTCATGCGCTGAATAACAAGCTGCTTCGCAAGCTGTTGTCGCAAGAAGGGGCGTATGAGATGGTCTCGTTTGCAGATGCGACTACGGCACCTAAGGGCTATTCACAGCTGATGAAGGCATTCTAATTGCTCACAGATAAGCAGGAAAAACTATGTATTTGTTTCGCTGGATCGTCTTGGTATCACTCATTATTTGCGCATGCCTGTTCTTTGCATTCGCTGTGACTGGTCAGTCTAAATTCAAAAAATATGGCTTGACGGCCATCAAAGCAACTCTGGGTGTTGCGTTTATATTTTTTGCTGTTTTAATTTTTGAACGACTTTAACAGCGATCGCACCAATAAGTTGTCAATAATTTATTAATAAGTTCTGCCAGCTTTAAACATGGCAGATGTTTTTCTTTGGCCATTGTCTGATTTTGCCAAACTGTTCAACAGATAACTAGAGTTGGCATGGGAAATAGCCAAACCTAGCGCATCGGCAGCATCTTTACCAGGTGGCGCTGGCAAGTTTAAAAGACGTTTGACCATTTCTTGCACCTGCGTTTTCTCAGCTTTGCCATAACCTACAACGGCTTGCTTCATTTGTAAGGCTGTGTATTCAAATACGGGCAAATCGAGGGAGACCAATGCAGATATGCATGCGCCACGTGCTTGCCCCAACAAGAGCGTGGCTTGCGGGTTGACGTTGACAAAAACGATCTCAACCGATGATTCATCAGGTTCATAGCGCTGCACAACCTCTTTGATGCCTTCAAACAAAACCTTCAATCTTGCGGGTAAATTACCAGTTTCAAGGTGTGTTGTGGCAATGGTACCGCTAGCAACATAGGTAAGCTGAGCGCCCTGTTTATCAACGACACCAAAGCCAGTTGTTCGTAATCCAGGATCAATGCCAAGAATGCGCATATTGTTCGCTGTGGAGCTAGTCTAGTCGGGCAGTTCAGCATCGGGCATGCGCGCGACGATAGACGATGCTCGACCAGATAAGTAAGATGAACCAGACTGTTTCTCGAAAAACTTAGGTCTGGGCAGCATCACCGCCAAACGGGCAGACTCATAACTGGATAGCTGCTTGGCTGGCTTTCTAAAGTAATGCTGCGCAGCAGCTTCAGCTCCAAAAACGCCTTCACCCCATTCAACATTGTTGAGGTAGATCGTCAGGATTTGACGTTTACTGAGTGCGAATTCAAGAAACTGCGTGATGACAAATTCTTGGCCTTTGCGAACAAAATTTCGCTCCCCTGACAAGAAAAGATTTTTAGCTAATTGCTGAGTGATGGTAGAGCCGCCAATAATCTTTACTGGTTTCTCGATTTTTGTGTTGATTGCCGTATTCGTCGTATTTTTACCCTTGCTTTGTAATTTTTTACTGCGTTGCAAAGCACGCTCTTCGGCTTTGGCGTTTTTATACCAAGCCGATTCAATGGCATCCCACTCAATACCATCATGGTTAACGAAATCACCATCTTCCGACGCTATGACTGCTTGTTTGGTACTGTCTGCAATATTTGCATAGTTGACCCAATCTTGTCGCCATGGCAGCTCACCCTGCTTTAAAACAATGCGCCACGCCTCTGAACGTTGAAAACTGGTTGATTCTGGTGAGATGACGTTCATCAAAGCAATTTTTGTTAAAAAGAACAATTGCAAGGCAGTGAATGACACGGTAAGAAGGCATACGAGGCGAAACAGCTTCTTCATGTGTTGCGTCATTTAACGGTTGGTCAGCTTGGTTTCTAGCACTTCATCACGCGTAAATTTAAAACGCGAGACGAGCACAATTTGATCCGCTTTTTTACGCATGGCTGGGCTAAAAACACCAAAGGGTCCGGCACTGTTGGCTATCGCTTGCGCGCGTCGATCTAGTGTCAAGCTGCCGGAGCTTTCAATGACTTCAGTTGCCAAAATTTGACCATCATGGTTGACGGTCAAAATCATGGTCAGTTTTCCGTATAGCTTCTTGCCAGCGGCTTCGGGGAAGTTGGTTGTTCCCCTTGCTTCAATTTTCTGACGCAATTGGTCGTAATAAATGGCATAGACTTCTTCGCGCGTAGACGGGCTGATATAGCGTTTTTTGGGGCGCTCGTTTTCTTGGGTGATACGCTTTTCAATTTCACCCAGAAGTTTGCTTAGCTGGCGTCGTTTTTCCTCTTGCGCCTTGGCTTCCGGTGTACTTGGTGCGTTGTTCACATCAGGCGCAGGTAGCAGTGCCAGTTGTTTTTTGAGTTGCAGCAGCAATTGGCTTTGCTGCTCTTGCATATGGTCTAATTTTTGACGCGTATCTGTGTCGGCATCTCCGATAGAAGTTAACTCAGAAGCCGGCAGAAACGTTGTCGCTCTACCAGCGTCTGCTTCACCACCGCCGGCCATCGAGCTTTGCGCAATCGCCTGCGCTTTTTCAGGCTTTTCATTGGTTGTCGCGTTGACCAAGATCACCTCTAAAGGGGTATCTTGAAAAACACGGTTGAAACTCTCGGGATCTACAAAGCGAATAGTCAAAGGCACCGCATGCACCACAAATGACACGGCGAGTGCAATTTGAAGCGCACTCAAGCTTTTAAGCTTTTGCTGAATAGTTGACTTGGTTTGCATGTACGTTATTCCGTCGCGACATCGGCAGAAGCTTCAGTATTGTTTGCGTTATCTGTGGCATCAGCAATATTAGCGGTTTCCGCCATATCAACCGCAATACTCAGAGCACCCACTTCTTCAGATTCATCTTCGCCAGCGTCATCGACACGCATATCACCCACATGCGATGCAACACGGATATCCGTTACGTTGCCAGACACATCCAAAGTCATTAAATTAATATCACCTAGCTTAATGGTAACTTTGGTACCACGTTCTAAATTAATAGCGCCCATCACTGGCAATACTAAAGGTAAATCATCTGCGCGCACCATATTTTCTTTGAATAAAGTGGCGTTTAATTCGGTTATATTATTTTGTTGTAGATACTTCAGCGTCCAATACCGCTCCATACCATTTTGATATTGATTGTAGGCGCTATATGTATTATCAAAATTTGAAATAATTGAAAATAAATCAGCATCTTTAGGTTTGAAAGGAGCCGCCAGTAAAGCAGTTTTTTCATGCTTGATGCAACTGATGATTTGCCACTGATTCACCATATCTGTGTACCGACGCAATGGCGATGTGCTCCAAGCATAGCTTGACACACCAATGCCAGCATGTGGCAAAGCTTTGGTACCCATGCGTACTTTAACGCCGGGGGCTAAGCTGGCTTGGCTGCGGTAAATGCCTGGGACGCCATATTCAGCCAATAACTGCCCCCACGTACTATTGGCCAATATCATGGCTTCAGCCACGATTAAGTCGAGCGGTGAGCCACGTTTGCGGGTGGTGATCTCAACTGCCTCTTCACCATGTGGGCCAGCATTGTCTTTGCCAATTAATTTGAAGTTGTAATCTGGACGGTTAAAGGTCTCGGGCTTACCACGTGCAACTTCACGTTTTTGCTTTAAATTTTTTGCCAATTGATGTAAATAGGATAGCGCTTCAGGCATTAAATACGTTGGCTGCAAGCCATTTATTGTTCTGGAGTTTGAGCTTGCTAACCACTCATCGGTTATCAAATCTTCTAAGGTGTCGTGGCGGAGATTGGCAACGATGGGGACGGACTCAATTTTAGATTCTGTCGAAATAATATCAAACGACGCTTCATCAAAAGTAACATACAAAGATACTGCAGGGCAGTTTTTACCCTCAGCCAAGGTGTAATTTTGAACCACGGCATCAGGCAGCATGGTAATCTTATTGCCAGGCATATAAACAGTTGAAAGGCGATTTCTGGCAACTTTGTCAATATCACTGTTGGGTAATATGGCCAGTGCTGGTGCAGCAATGTGAATACCGACTATGACTTTACCTGTGCCCAGGCCTTGGACAGACAAAGCATCGTCAATTTCAGTGGTTGCTGAATCATCGATAGAAAAAGCGACCACAGCAGCAAGTGGTAATTCATCAGCTATCAATGGTGCATTTAAATTGGGAAATACAATGCCTTTAGGGAAATTATCAAATAAAAACCGTTGCCAATGAAATTGATAAGGTGAAGTAATTGCACCCGCTTGCTGCAGTAAATCTAGCGGTGGTAATTTGGTGTTGCGAGCTGCTTCAACAACCGCTTTGTATTCAGCAGCATTTTTATCGGGTTTGAACAGTATTTTGTATAACTGGTCACGAATAGGTTCAGGGCAGATGCCGTTACCTAAGGATACTGCCCATTCTGATATTTGCAGTAATTGTTGTTTCTTTTTCTCAATGGCTATTAATGCGAGCTGCACAATCTCAGTGGGTGCTTTTTTGAACCTGCCTTTACCCGCACGGCGAAAATAATGTGGGGTTTCAAACAGGCAAAACAGAGCTGCCACTTGCTGTTCAACGGTGGCTCTGTCGTTGAAATAGTCGCGCGCCAGGTCAGCAAAGCCAAACTCCTCATAGGATGAGAATTCCCAAGCCATGGCTGGGTCTATGGTTGATTGAATCTTTTGCGCTGCTGAAATCAGTTCTGCAGGAGCCGGTTTTTCGAATTGGACCATCACGTGCGCCATCTTCACCTTGACGCGTTTGCCGCTGTCTAACTCAATTTGTGCCGAAGCGTCGGTCGTGGACATGACACGACCTGCTAAAAATTTACCGGATTCTTCAAATAATGCATACATAAACGCCATTGTCCCATGCAAAAAGGAGTTGATAATCAGCGCATGGCAACTGGCTTAAATAAATTCTCGCTTTGGCAGCAAATATCGCCTATTTTCAAGGGGTTTGATGGCTTATTGGTCCTGGCCGTGGGTCTGTTGGCCTGCGCGGGTTTGATTGCGATGTATTCGTCCGGTTACGACCATGGCACGCGATTTGCCGATCACGCTCGCAATATGTTGATTGCTGCAACGGTGATGTTTGTGGTGGCGCAAATTCCTCCGCAGCGGTTGATGGAGTTGGCTGTGCCGCTCTATGCCTTTGGGGTGGCGCTTTTGATAGCTGTAGCCCTATTTGGGCTCACCAAAAAAGGGGCGCGGCGCTGGTTAAACATTGGCG
>JAYUJX010000688.1:0-2937 GCA_043764955.1 Polaromonas sp. | reverse complement strand
AGCTGGTTTTAGCCGATTTAGCCGACGCCAGCGCGGTGATGGGCATGATGCAAGGCGTCGACGCCGTGGTGCATTTGGGTGGCGTGTCTACAGAAGCAGCGTTTGAGTCGATTTTGCAAGGCAACATTTTGGGTGTCTACAACTTGTACGAAGCGGCGCGCAAGCAGGGGGTCAAACGCATCGTGTTTGCAAGTTCCAACCATGTGACGGGTTTTTACAAGCAGTCTGAAACCATCAACGCATCACACGCGCCGCGTCCCGACAGTTTGTATGGCGTGAGTAAGGCGTTTGGCGAAGATTTGTCGCGCTTTTATTTTGACCGCTACGGCATCGAAACCGCTTGTGTGCGCATCGGTTCGTCGTTTCCCGAGCCCAAAGACCGCCGCATGCTGGCGACGTGGCTGAGTTTTGATGATTTGCACCGTTTGATCACAGCATGTTTAACCACGCCAGTATTGGGGCACAGCATTATTTTCGGCATGTCTGACAATGCGGTGACGTGGTGGGATAACTCGCAAGCCAACCATATTGGTTACAAGCCGCAAGACAGTTCAGATATTTTCAAAGACGCCGTGTACGCCCGCACGCAAGCGCCAGACTTGACGAGCCCAGTGGCGCAATTTCAAGGCGGTGGCTTTGTGCAGGCTGGGCCGTTTTAATAATTTAGAGTCATCACAGAACGCTATGCAAACTTTCAAAGCGCTGTCCACAAGCCGCGACCGCGTGGGCGAATGCCCCGTGTGGTCGTCGGCTGAGCAGGCGCTGTATTGGGTGGATATTGAGGGCAAGCACATCCACCGCTTCGGCTGGCACAGCAAAACGCAGCAAACTTGGGTAACGGATGAGCGCGTGGGCTGTATTGCTTTGGTGGAAAAAGCTGGGTGTGTGATTGCCGCGATGGAAACAGGGATTTTTGAAGTTCAGCTATTGGCAAATCAGCAGACTAAGGCGCTGTTGCTGTCAGCTATCGAGCACACGCTGCCAAATATGCGCTTCAACGATGGTCGCTGCGACAACCAAGGTCGTTTTTGGGTGAGCACCATGTGCATGGACATGGCGGCTGCCAAGCAAGTGGGTGCGGTGTATTGTTTTGACGAGAACGGTTTAGGCGCACCCAAAGTAGAAGGTTTGATCACACCAAACGGCATGGCGTTTAGCCCAGATGGCGCAACCTACTATTTGTCAGACTCGCACCCAACGGTGCAGAAGATTTGGGCGTTTGACTTCAACAGCGCAACTGGTGCCATCGCCAATGGGCGTGAATTTGTCGATATGACCTCTCATCCTGGTCGCCCAGATGGCGCGGCGGTTGACGCGGATGGCAACTATTGGATTTGTGCCAACGATGCAGGAAAAATTCATCAATTCAGTCCAAGTGGTGAATTAATGACGTCGTTAAATGTGCCCGTTTCGAAGCCGTCGATGTGCGCTTTTGGCGGGCCAGGTATGAATATTCTTTTTGTCACATCGATACAACCCACCGTTGCTGTAGGCAATGAAGCAGGTTTGAGTGGCGCTGTTTTTAGTGTTGAGCTAAATGTAAAAGGCCAAATAGAGCCTTGTTTCTCTGAGCCTTGTTTTTCTGCTTCTTATTCTTTTTCTTAATTCTTCAACTTATAAATTTAGGAGTCATCATGAAATTTACAAAGACCTTGATCAGTACAGCTTCCATTCTCACGCTGTTGTTGGCGAGTGCTACCAGCAGCCAAGCGACAGAATTTAAATCCGCCGATACGCACAACGCGGACGATTACCCCACCGTTGTCGCCGTCAAACACATGGGCGAGTTGTTGAACAAAGCCTCAGGCGGCAAGCACAGCATCAAGGTCTTCAATAAGCAGGCGCTTGGCAGCGAAAAGGAAACCATTGACCAGGTAAAAATTGGCGCGCTTGATTTCACCCGCGTGAATGTCGGACCGATGAACAATATTTGCATCAAAACCCAAGTGCCAACCATGCCGTTTTTGTTCCGTTCTGTGGAGCACATGCGCAAGAGTTTGGACGGCCCAGCGGGCGATGAGATTTTGAAGGATTGCGAACAGCATGGTTTCATCGGCTTGGCTTTTTATGACAGCGGCGCTCGTTCTTTGTATGCCAAAAAACCGATCAAAACGGTGGCTGATGTCAAAGGCATGAAAATTCGCGTACAGCAATCTGACCTGTGGGTTTCCCTCATCACTGCTATGGGTGCCAATGCAACGCCTATGCCTTATGGCGAGGTTTACACCGCGCTTAAAACCGGCATCATTGACGCTGCTGAAAACAATATTCCGTCGTTTGACACCGCCAAACATGCTGAAGCGGTGAAGTTTTACAGCCGCACTGAGCATTCCATGGCGCCAGAAATTTTGGTCATGAGCAAAATCGTGTATGACAAATTGCCCAAGGCAGAGCAAGACATGGTGCGTAAAGCAGCCAAAGATTCTGTGATTTTCATGCGTCAAAAGTGGGATGAACAAGAAGCCAAGTCTTTGGCAAAAGTAAAAGCCGAAGGCGCACAGTTTGTGGATGTTGACAAAGCATCGTTCCAAGCGGTGATGGGCCCTGTCTACGATAAATTCATGACAACGCCTGACCTTAAGCGTTTGGTCAAAACGGTGCAGGACACCAAATAATAGATATAGACATAGACATAGACATGAAAATGCAAGCTCAGGCGTTAGGATTCACCGGTAAATACACGCGCTTTTGCGCACAGCTGTCCAAACTCAGTTTGATGCTGGCGGTGGTGCTGCTGCTGGTGGTCATTGTCAGCGTGCAGTGGCAGGTCATTGGCCGCTATGTGTTCAACAGTTCGCCCACCTGGGCGGAAGCGTTGGCCATGCTGCTGGTGATGTATGTCACGGCACTTGGTGTGGCGGTGGGGGTGCGTGATGCGGGGCACATTGGCCTGGAGTCGATTGTGTCGTTACTGCCGGAATCTTGGCGCTTGAAGCT
>JAYUJX010000687.1:0-2946 GCA_043764955.1 Polaromonas sp. | reverse complement strand
GCAATCACCCTGTTTTACTTAGAAGCTAACTTTTAAACCGATATTGCCAGATGCTGCGCTGCGGCTAGAGCCTGTGATGGACTTTTGCACGCTGAGGTTGCCGTAGAAGGTGGTTGATTCGCTCAGCTGCGCTTGGCCACCGACGCCAAGCTCCAGCCATGTCTTCTTGTTCACATCGTCTTGAATCGTTGTGCCACCAATGGTCACACCTTCTGGTGTGATCAAGTCTTGCAAGATATTGGCGGTGACGTAGAAGTTGCCAGGTTTGACAGCGTAGCTTTGACCGCCAGATGGCGTTTTGTTGTCGTTTTGGCTGAGGCGCACACCAACGCGTGCACGCAAGCTGTCGGCGCTGTAAGCATCAATCGTGGCAACCGTGTCGTTAAACGCTTTGTAGCTGTTGGTTTTGTAGCTCAGCTGTACTTGTGGCTCAATCGTGAAGCTGCCGTCCATGATTTCAAACGGTTTTGAGAATTCGGCTGAAATACCAAAGCCCGTGCCGCTTTGCTTGCCGCCTGTGCCATTCACGTCGCTGTATTTGTTGTCCAAGCTGCTGAATGAGCCCACCAAGTCGATGATGCTGCCATCCGCTTGCTGCATGGTGTGGTAGGCCGCCAGCGTCAACTGGGTTGATTTCAACGTACCTGTAGTGGTATCAACGCCGCCTGCCAAACGGTCGCGGTTGCTGACGGTGTTGTCAGTGCTGCCGTAGCTGAATGCCAAGCCGCTGGTGCTGTTTTTACCGTCTGCGCTTGATTTCAAGAGGTCTTTACCTGCTTGCACAAAGCTGTGCTTTTGCTTGATATCAAAGGCTTTTGCGCCGCTTAGGTCAACATTGGTTACATTGATACGCGCCCAGCCTTGGTTAGCTGCGCCATTGCTGTTCACGCCGATACGGTCGTTGTAAGTGCCTTGTGATGCGTAGTCCAGCTCAAAGTTGGTTTGTGATGCCAATGAATAAGCCACGACGCCTGGGCGCAAGACTTTAGGTGCTGGTGCTGGTGCTGGCACTGGCGCAGGCGTTGGCGTAGGTGTGGCAGATGGCGTTGGGCTTGGTGCAGGTGTTGGGGTAGGCGCTGGAGCCGGCGTTGTTGAATAGGTGCTCTCCAGCGAATAGCCTGTGCCTTTGGCGTTCAAGAAATACTCGTAGTTGCCTACTTGTACGGGTGCGCCTAGGGTGAATGTTGCTGGTGCTGCTGCGTCTTGAGGGGTTGCTGCTTGGCTTTGGCGCGTTATTTTTTGACCTTGGTCTCGCACATCATCTTCTGGTGCATTAACCTCAATCAAGCTGATGCCGTTGACCGTTTGACCGCCCGTGCCGCCCACGTTGGTGATGTAAACCTTGGTCGCACCTGTTGCTGTGCCGTTGATCACTAGTTTGTCTGACGCCGACGTGTCACCATTCAAAGTCACATCCATGTTGACTTTAGCGCCGGTTTGAGCGTTGTAATTGCCGTTGATGGTGATTTTGTCGCCCGCAAAGCCGTTGACCATGCTTATTGTGCCGGTGGCGTTGTTGTTGAAGTTGCTTACGCCGCTGAACGTGGCGTTTTGCGCGACGTTAGAGCCTGAGAATTGCGTCAGCTGAATCAATCCGTTGTTGTTGATGGTATTGTTGCCGCCTGATCCTTCAAAAGGTTTACCCAAAACAATATCGATATCACCCACAGTGTCACGCGCACCGCCTGCTGAGCTTGACCATTTGCGCAAGTTCCAAATACCGCTGGCTTCGTTGTTGATTGTTGTATTGCCATTGCTGGTATTGATCGTCCCAGTTATCGTGCCAGAGTTGGTGATATTGGTTGAACCCGTGTTCGATGCGCTGCTAGGAGAAACGCCTTCCGGTACCCCTCTGCCTATGTTTGCCGTATCAATAGCAAGATCAGACAAAGCGCCCACACTTGCGCCAGCGGCTATTGTGATCTCGCTGTTGCCTTTGATAACTTTAATACCCGCAGCATCGTAGCTTGTACCCCAGCCGCCAGAGACAGAACCGCCGTTGATGGTGATGTTGCTCATACCCGCTTCAGCGCTGGAAACGTCTAACCAAGTGCGTATTCCTGAGCTGTTTTCACCAGTCGCTGAAATTGTGCCGCCGTTGACAATGATATTTGCCGTACCTGACCTACTTTCGCCGGTTGCATCGCCGTCAACATAGACATAAACGCCATGGCCTTCGACACCTGTTGTGTTTACTGTCCCTTTCAAGTTAACGTTGTACGTACCGTCTCGACCTTCGGATTGAATGTACAAGCCATATGCGTTTTCACCCGAAGTCGTTATCGTACCTGCATTGTGATTGATAGTGGCCTGTTGTAGCTCTAAACTGATCTCGGCATCCCGGTAACTTTTAGTGTCCACACGGATGCCAGCTGCAGAGTCACCCACAGTTTTGATAGCACCTTCGTTATTAACAGTTGGGTGACCGCCATAGCCGATCACGCGAATACCTGCTGAACTTGCTTCAAGATCTTTTAGCTCAATATCTGCTTTGTTGTTGACCGTAACTTTATAGCCGATCACAGATATACCGCTCCCGCCCTCACCCGAATTGACTGTGAGTTTTTGACCTGCTTTGGTGTTCACAACAGTAGAGCCACTGCTGACCGTACTACCGTCAACGTTAATGGCATTGCCATATTGCGAGGTAACAGTTGCGTTAGGCTGTGTCAAATTCACTTCCACAGACCCACTCGGCGAATTTACATAGATGGAGGTGTATGCGTCGTCATCACAGTTCACTACGGAACCTGTAGAAATCGTATACACGCTGGCAATTGGTCCGACGCAAGTAGTAACTGCCGACTGCGCCCAACTGGGCGCAGCAAACGCCAAAGCCGCCGCTGCAGCAACGGCTTGCACAACTGGCATCGCCAACGCTTTCTTAGAACTGCCCTTTTTACCGCGCGCTGCGGTGTTTTCAGCGGTGGCGACCCAAGCGCCTAA
>JAYUJX010000686.1:0-2951 GCA_043764955.1 Polaromonas sp. | reverse complement strand
CGCGCATGCTGGAGTTGGTGCGCAGGTTGACGTCAGCGCCGCAAGCTGACCAGACGATCGCCTGAACGGTGAGCTCGTTGTTGATCAAATAATCTTCTTGCATGGGACCGCTAAATCTTCTTTGGAATGATGGGCCCCGCGTGCCGGCGAAGAAATATTCGACATTAAACTGCGAACTGGCCGCTTGCGGCAGTTGGTTGAAACCACGGTAGTCGATTTTCAGGACAGATACGCTGAATCCTTGAGGTACACGCACAGGAATAGCGATGTTGCAGCTCTTGCGTTCAAAGCTTTTACCAGTTGTACCACCAACGGCTACTTGGTATTGATCGAATAACAAACTCAAAGAGGTTGCATCTGGACTCAATGTGGCGGATACCGAGCCGGCCGGACAGCCCGTTCCGCCGTATCCAGGCTCACCTAGGGTAATGCCGTCAACGGCGAAAACTGGTGCGCTGAGCACCATGGCGGCAAATAATAGAACGTTTTTTTTCATGTTGAAACTCCTGTTGCTGGTTGATAGCCTTGCTCAAAGCCATACGCATTGCCACGGTGTAGTCATTGCGTAAGAGCATATTGGCTCGGTTGATGGAAGCTTACGGGGAGCAGCCTGTGCCGTCTGTGTGCTGGCGTACACAACCAGCGATTGAGTAGATTCAGGGCTATTTTGCTATTACTTTTATAGCAATTTAGGCAATAAATACGCTAGCTAGAGGCATATTTTCATATCATTTTGTTGTCTGATTTTTTTTAAGCTGGTTTATAGCTAAAAATCGTCATTTTCAACTGGATTTTTCGCCAAATACCCTCATCTCCTAGTCTGTTGAACTGCGATTTGCAAAAATAAAGACGCTTCTAAAATGATTTAAGTTAAGGTACAACCATGAACACCGCTTTTTATACACTGGGATGGCGCTCGCTTTGGCGGGATTTACGGGCTGGGGAGCTACGGCTGCTGATTGTGGCGGTCTCGCTGGCGGTTGCGGCGCTGACGGCGGTGGGATTTTTTGCGGATCGGCTGAACGGTGGGCTGCAGCGGGATGCGCGGCAGTTGCTGGGGGGCGATGCGGTGATTTCTAGCGACAACCCGACGCCACAGGTTTTTATCGACAAAGCCAAGCAACTTGGGCTGCAGACGGCGCAAACGCTGGGGTTTCCGACGATGGCTAGAGCCGCATCCATCGCATCATCGAACGGACAAGCCGCAAATTCAGGTGACCCGATGACCAAATTGGTGGCGCTCAAAGCGGTGAGCGAGACTTACCCGCTGCGGGGCAGCCTGCAAATCACTTCAAAACAAGGCACTGAACCGGCTAAAACGCGGGCAGTGCCTGCCGTGGGAGAAGCTTGGGTGGATGCGGCCCTGTTGGATGGCTTGGGGCTGCAAGTCGGCGACAAGCTGCTTTTGGGCGACGCTGAGCTGCGCGTTGGCCAAATCATCACGTCCGAGCCTGACCGAGGCGCTGGTTTTGCCAATTTCGCGCCGCGTGTGATGGTCAACATGGCGGGTATGCCGGCGACGGGGTTGATTCAACCGGCCAGCCGGGTGACGTATCGGTTTGCTGTTGCGGGAACGAGTTCAGGCGGGCCTGCAGCGGACGAGGGTGTGAAGGCGTTTGCAGACTTCGCCAAAGCACAAACGAGTGCAGGGATGGCCGGTGTGCGGCTGGAATCGTTTGAAGGCGGGAGACCTGAAATGAAGCAAACGCTGGAACGGGCAGAGAAGTTTTTGAGCTTGATTGCGCTTTTAGCCGCTCTGCTGAGCGCCGTGGCCGTGGCTTTGGCCGCGCGAAACTTTGCCGCCAAGCATTTGGACAACTGCGCCATGCTGCGCGTGCTGGGGCAGAGCCAGCGCAATATTGGGCTGAGTTACACCTTTGAATTTGCGCTGGTTGGC
Source organism: Polaromonas sp. (assembly GCA_043764955.1). GTDB lineage: Bacteria > Pseudomonadota > Gammaproteobacteria > Burkholderiales > Burkholderiaceae_C > Aalborgiella. The sequence continues at coordinate 1,054 of JAYUJX010000686.1, read as the reverse complement.
CTGTTTGCGAGTGGGCTGGGTATTTTGATCGGGTATGCGGTGCATTACGTTTTTGTGCTGCTGCTAGCGGGTTTGATTGAGTCGAGCTTGCCTGCCGCATCGCTGTGGCCCGTCGCCTTTGGCTTGGGCATGGGGATGACGCTGCTGCTGGCATTTGGCTTGCCGCCTGTGCTGCAACTGGCACAAGTGCCGCCACTGCGAGTGATTCGTCGCGATGTGGGCAGCCTAAAACCGGCGTCGCTGGCGGTGTTGGGCTTGGGTTTGGCAGGGTTTGTGACGCTGCTGCTGGCTACCAGCAATGATTTGAAGCTGGGTTTCATCACCGTTGGCGGCTTTGCGGCGGCTGTGGTGCTGTTTGCTGGCATCAGCTATTTAGCCATCAAACTGCTGCGCATGAGCGTGAACGACGCCACCGCGCCGCGCTGGCTGGTATTGGCAACGCGGCAGCTCACGGCGCGGCCGGCGTTTGCGGTGGTGCAAATCAGCGCCTTGTCGCTAGGGCTGCTGGCGTTGATTTTGTTGGTGTTGTTGCGTACAGACTTGATTGACAGCTGGCGAAAAGCCACACCGTCCGATGCGCCAAACAGGTTTGTCATCAACGTGATGCCCGAGCAAAGCGAGAGTTTTCAGCAAACGCTGAAGCAAGCTGGCATCAAAAATTACGACTGGTTTCCGATGATTCGTGGGCGTTTGGTGGCTATCAACAATGCCGACGTCAAATTAGACAATTTTGCCGACGAACGTGCCAAGCGCATGCTGGACAGAGAATTCAATTTATCCAACAGCGCGGCGCTACCAGCGCACAACATCATCACATCAGGCGCGTGGACGCCTGAGGAAACGGGTGGTGTGAGTGTTGAAGAGAGCGTGGCGAAAACATTGAACTTGGCGTTGGGCGACGCGCTTCGCTTCGATGTGGGCGGCATGATGGTTGACAGCAAAGTCAGCAGCATTCGCAAAGTTGACTGGGGCTCCATGCGAGCCAACTTCTATGTGATGTTCCCCGTGGCGCAGTTGACGGGTGTGCCTGTGACCTACATGGGAGCGTTTCGTG
>JAYUJX010000685.1:0-2960 GCA_043764955.1 Polaromonas sp. | reverse complement strand
AAATTTGCATCAACTGCCCCAGCTGAATCGCTCCGCTGAAAAAGCGCGGCGCTGCAACGATAAACGGAAAAATAATCGCGGCTTGCCCAAAGAAACTGGTAAACCAGATCAAGTTCTTTTGTGCTTTGATGAGTGCCAGATAGTTACTGATAACGGTTACAAACCGCGTATCGAGCTGGTTTCTTTCAACGCTTTCACCTTTGTCCAAGGCAATAGATTCGCTGTATTCACGCACGCGCACCATGTGGTGGCGGAAGTCTGCTTCGTACTTTTGCTGGAAAAAGTTCAGGCTGATTTGCGATTTACCAATGTAGTGCGTCAGCACACTGCCAACGAGGCAATACACCACAGCCGCCCACAGCATGTAACCTGGAATGGTGTAGCTGCTGCTGCCCAGGGCAAAAGAAAATGCGCCAGAGAGTCCCCAAAGAATACCCACAAAACTCACCAAAGTGACCACGGAATTGAGCAAACCCATGCACAGCGAAATCGTCTGCGTGGTGAACTGGTTCACGTCTTCCGATATCCGCTGGTCGGGATTGTCAGTATTAACGGCGGCATTGACGGTATTTTGGTCAGCACCAGCAGATTTTGCAAAACGCGTTAGCTCCAGCTTGTAAAAGGTTTGGTTGCTTAGCCAGCGTTGCAAATAGTAAGTCGTCATCCACTTGCGCCAGCGCATTTCTAGCACTTGCGTGAGGTAAAACTTGTAAACCACAATCACAATGCTGCCAAAAGCCAGATACGTGAAGCGGGTGAGTTGTTTCCAAAACACGGGCTCGTCTTTGTTTTGCAGCGCATCGTAAAAAACACCATTCCAGTCGTTGAATTGAACGGCCATATACACCGTGGCTAAATTCAGCAGTACGATGGCTAACAGCAAACCACGCGCTTGCCATTTTTCATCAGACTGAAAGTAGGGCATTGCCAGCTTGACGACGCGTTTGACGAAAGCGTTAAAAGATTTGAATTTAGCGGTCAATTGCATATCAGCACCTCAATTTTTAAGCGTATTGACTTATTTATTTGAAACACCGCTGGCCACATGGCCAGACGGCACATGCATGGCGGCAGAATTGACGTGGCCTGTTTGGTCGTCAAAGAAAAAGTCAGGTTCAAACTCGCGTAAAAACTCACCTTTGGCCAAACCGCCCAGAAACATGGCTTCGTCCACCTCGATGTTCCAGTTCATCAAGGTGCGAATGGCACGCTCATGCGCGGGTGCGCTGCGGGCGGTGACAAGGGCAGTGCGCAGCCGCATGGTCGGTGTGCCCTCTTGCTGCAAGCGGTGCAAGGCTTCAAGCAGCGGTTTGAAGGGGCCACCGCTCAGAGGTAAATTGGCATTGTCTTTTTCATGCTGCTGAAAAGCAGACAAGCCCTGCTCTTGAAACACGCGTTCAGCCTCGTCGCTGAAAAGCACGGCATCGCCGTCGAAAGCAATGCGCACTTCGTTCGGGTGCGCGCTGCTGGCGTGGGTAGATTGTGGGTAGACCTGTGCTGCTGGCACACCGGCTTCAAGCGCGGCTCGCACATCGCTCAAATGCGTGGATAAAAACAAATTGGCATGCAGCGGTTTGAGGTAGCGCCACGGCGGCTGGCCGCGTGTGAATGTGCCGCGTTGTACGTTCAGTCCGTAATGCTGTGCCGACCTGAAAACCCGCATGCCCGAGACGGGGTCATTGCGCGACAAGATGACAACTTCTACCCGCTTAACATCGCCAAAATTGAAAGCCAGTAACTTTTTTACCAGTGAAAAAGCCACGCCGGGCTTGGCTGGCTCGTCCAGCTTGGACAACTGCAAGTCCATGTAAGCGCGGTCATCGCCTTGTTCAAAAACTTCGTTCTCTTGTTCAAAGTCGAACAAAGCACGGGATGAAATGGCAACGACGAGTTGCCCGTTGAGATTTGTGGCCATAGCTGCGAGTTTAATGGACTCGCAGCCTCCAACGCAGGCTTAGGCTTTCAATAGCCCCAAGTTCTTGCAAAGTGCCAAGGTCGGAACGCTTTGGTTCATCGTATAAAAATGAATACTTGGCGCGCCGCCTTTGATCAGCTCTTCACACAAACTGCTCACCACATCCAAGCCAAAAGCTTTGATGGAAGCGGTATCGTCGCCAAAAGCGTTTAAGCGCAGACGAATCCAGCGTGGAATCTCCGCACCGCAAGCGTCTGAAAAACGCATCAGCTGCGTTGAGCTGGTGATGGGCATGATGCCAGGTATCACCGGAATGCTGATGTTGTGCTTGGCACACTCTTCCATGAAATGAAAGTAGGCCGCAGCGTTGTAAAAATACTGGGTGATGGACGAATCCGCCCCCGCTTTGACCTTGGTGACGAAGGCTTGCATGTCCGCTTCAGGCGACTTTGCCTGCGGGTGGATCTCTGGGTAGCTGGCAACTTCGAGGTGAAATGCATCGCCTGTTTCAGCACGGATAAATTCGACGAGGTCACTGGCGTAGTGAAACTCACCGCCCGCGCCATAGCCACTGGGCAAGTCGCCACGCAGCGCCACCAAGCGTTTCACGCCGTTGGCGCGTAACTCTGCCAACTGCTCGCGTACCGTGGCTTTGGTTGCGCCTACGCATGAGAAGTGCGACGCAGCATCCACACCTTCAGCCAAAATTTCATTGACCGTACCAAACGTGCCCGCTTGCGTAGAACCACCAGCGCCGAAGGTGACGGAGCAAAACTGAGGTTTCAGCGGGTACAAAGCTTGGCGCACCACGCGCAGCTTTTCAAAGCCTTCTGGTGTTTTGGGTGGAAAAAACTCTAAACTGATGGGCAATTGGTTAGTTGAGTTAGTTGTCATACTGATTCTCTCAATTTGTCTTATTTTGTTTTGATTTCAGCTTTGGAAGCATGAATAAAAAACTCACGATTACCATCGCCACCTTGAATGGGTGACTCCAACCAAGCGTGCACTGTCAAGCCTTCTTCTGCATAAGCTTCGCGCACCCGTT
>JAYUJX010000684.1:0-11743 GCA_043764955.1 Polaromonas sp. | reverse complement strand
GCCCCAGTTCAGGCTGAGCTGTGGTCAACCACGGTGCAGCAAGCCGCACCAGCGTTGGTGGAATCTACGCCACCACCACCTTCAGTTGAACCCAAACCAGAGCCCAAAGTTGAGCCACCTCCTCCTTTACCTAAACCACCTAAACCCGTCAAAGTAGTCGAACCTGAACCCGAGACGAAAATTGACCCGCAAATCGCCATTGAAAAAGCGAAAAAGGAAGAGAAGAAGAAATTAGAGAAGAAAAAGGCTGACGAAGCTAAGGAAAATGCCAAAGCATTAGCCAAGAAAGAAGCTGAAGTGGAAGCGGCCGAAGAAGCTAAATTAGAAGCATTGGATAAGAAAAAGCGTGCTTTAGAGGCCAAGAAACTAGAAGCTAAGAAAGCTGCCGACGCCAAAGCTGCTGCAAACGATGTCAAATACGAAGCCTCGTTAAAATCGGCACGTGAAGCTAATTTAAAGCGCATTGCCGGCTTGGCTGGTGCAAGTGGTGGAGAGACAGCAACTGGAACAGCCAAGCAGTCCACAGGGCCGTCCGCAGGTTATGAAGGTCGAATTTTGGCTCGTATAAAACCAAACTGGGTTTTTACTCGTGAAATCAACGGGAATTTAGTCTCTGTTGTAGAAGTTATAACTTCGCCTGATGGGAAAATTATCAAATCAAGAATTAGTGAATCAAGCGGAAATCCTGCGTGGGATGAAGCAAGTTTACGTGCAATTGAAAAAACAGAAATTATTCCTAAAGACACAGATGGGCGCTTGCATTCACCATATTTTATTAAATTTGACTCCAGGAGATTGCTATAATTTTAATAGCAGTTTAGGCAATAAATAAAATGGCTGTAGCCATATTTCACTCATAAACGATGTGCGTTTTTGTAATACCTGATTGCGCCATCCAACTCGCCAAGGCGGCATCACTCGGGTAAAACTTAGCATCTTCACCCAGTTGAATTTCAGCATTCACCACACCCAAATCCGCAGTTCGAGCCACGGACATGCGAACTGACATACCGCGCTGCAAATCGCCCTGCTCAGTTTGCACTTTTACAGGGGGAAATTCGCGCAACAAGCGGCTGATATCTGGCGTTTTATCGCCGATATCAACTTTCAAATGTTTACCAAAGCGACAACGCGCTGTCGGCAAATCCCACACTTGGTTGATTTTGAGCCGTGGACTACCGCCTGAGAACCTATCCGCTTGGATCACACCCATGACAATGATCAACTCGTCTTCTTTGAACAAATTGCGGTTCGCCTGCATCGTGGCATCGTCCACCGTGGCGTCGATTTGACCAGAAGTATCGTCCAGTTTGAACAAACCAAGCTTGCCGCGCTGACCGTTGATGACGCGAAAATCGCTGACGATGCCAGCCAAGAGCTGTGGTTCACGCGAATCAATCAAATCATCAATCTTGCGCTTCACAAATTGGCGAATTTCACGCGACACTTCGTCAAATAAATGACCTGAAAAGTAAAACCCCATGGCCGTTTTTTCAAGCGTCAAGCGCTCTTTAACACCCCACGGCGTTGCATCGCTGAGTTCTGGCTCTTGCGTACTTGAGCCATGCGCGTCATCGTCGCCACCCATCATGTCGAATAAGCCACCCTGATTGGCATTTGCCTCTGCCGCGCTGGCAAAATCGAACGCTAAATCAACAGAATCGAGCATGGCAGCGCGGTTTTGCTGCAGCGTGTCAAAAGCGCCTGCTTTGATCAAAGCTTCGACCGTGCGCTTGTTGATTTTGCTGCGCTCAACCCGCACGCAAAAGTCAAATAGACTGGTGAACAGTCCACCCGATTCACGCGCAGCCACAATAGCCTCAACAGCTTGTTGCCCCGTACCCTTGATCGCACCGAGGCCATAGCGAATAACGGTGGCAGAAACTGGCTCAAAGCGATAAACGCCACGGTTCACATCTGGCGGCTCAAACGTGATGCCTGGCTTGCCTAAAATGGGGCGCTGTGCATCTTCAAACAAGATTTTCAGCTTGTCGGTATCCCCCATCTCAATGGTCATATTGGCGCAGAAAAACTCTGCGGTGAAATGCACCTTGATCCAAGCCGTATGGTAGGCCAAGAGCGAATAAGCGGCGGCATGCGATTTGTTAAAACCGTAGCCTGCAAATTTTTCCATCAAATCGAAAATTTCATCGGCTTTCTCTTCATCGATGGCATTTTTAAATGCACCATCGCGGAAGATTTGCCGATGTCGCGCCATTTCGTCAGCATCTTTTTTACCCATGGCACGACGCAACATATCCGCACCACCCAGTGAGTAGCCGCCCAATATCTGCGCAGTTTGCATCACCTGCTCTTGGTAAACCATGATGCCGTAGGTTTCAGACAGCATCTCAGCCACCATGGGGTGCGGATACTCCACCACCTCACGACCATGCTTGCGCGCCACGAAGCTTGGAATCAAGTCCATCGGGCCAGGGCGGTATAAGGCATTCAGCGCGATCAAATCTTCCAAGCGCGTTGGCTTTGCGTCTTTCAGCATGCCCTGCATGCCGCGGCTTTCAAACTGGAAGACCGCTTCGGTTTTACCTTCAGTAAAAAGTTTGTAGACACGCGCATCATCCAGCGGCAAATTTTCGTAAGCAAAGCTTTCTTGCCCTGCATGCCCTTTGCTGATGAATTCGCGTGCTAACTCCAAAATCGTGAGCGTCGCCAAGCCCAAAAAGTCGAACTTCACCAAGCCGATGTCTTCAACGTCGTTTTTGTCGAACTGACTCACCGCAGAGTCGCTGCCAGGCTGTTGGTACAGGGGGCAAAAATCGGTGAGTTTGCCCGGCGCGATCAATACGCCACCGGCATGCATACCGACGTTACGCGTCATACCTTCAAGCTTGCGCGCCAACTCTAGCAAGGTTTTTACCTCGTCTTCATTGCGTTCGCGCTCAGCCAAGATCGGTTCGGCCTCGGTAGCGTAAACCATTTTGTCGTCTTTGGCACGACCTGGTGGCGGTAACTGCAAAGTAACGCTAATGCCAGGTTTGTTCGGAATCAGCTTGCTGATGCCATCGCAAAAGGTGTAGCTCATATCCAGCACACGACCCACATCTCGCACCGCCGCACGCGCAGCCATGGTACCAAAGGTGACAATTTGACTCACAGCTTCACGACCGTATTTGACTTTGACATAGTCAATCACACGATCACGGTTGGCTTGGCAAAAGTCGATATCAAAGTCGGGCATGGACACTCGCTCAGGATTCAAAAATCGCTCAAACAGCAAGTTGTATTGCAGCGGGTCAAGGTCGGTAATTTTTAAAGCATAAGCGACCAAGGAGCCCGCACCAGAGCCACGACCTGGACCCACTGGACAGCCATTATTCTTAGCCCAGTTGATGAAGTCGCCCACAATCAAAAAGTAACCCGGGAATCCCATCTTCAAAATCGTGCCGATTTCGAATTCGAGACGTGCCAAGTAAGTCGGTTTTTGCGCTTCACGTACAGCTTCATCAGGGTACAAATGAAGCAAGCGAACATCTAAACCCTCTAAGCTTGCATACCGAAAATACTCCTCAGGCGACAGCTTTTGCCCATTCACTTCCGGCGTAGGAAACACAGGTAGCTGTGGTTTACCAAGCACCAAGTTGAGGTTACAGCGTTTCGCAATTTCTGAAGTATTGGTCAGCGCAGATGGCAAATCTTCAAAGAGTGCCTGCATTTGCGCATGAGATTTGAAATACTGCTCGCGCGTAAACTTACGTACACGACGCTGGTTACCCAAAATTTCGCCATCGGAAATACATACACGCGCCTCATGCGCGTCATAACCATCGATATGGGTGAACTGGACTGGGTGCGTTGCGACCACGGGCAGCTTCAAGCGTGCAGCAAGCTGTACTGCAAGAGCTACATGCTTTTCATCATCGACTCTTCCCGCGCGCTGCAACTCAATGTAGAACCGATGCGGAAACATCGTAGCCAACTGCATGGCAATCTCACCAGCGCGCAGGGTATCGCCTTGCAACAAGGTTTGACCTACAGCGCCAGCTTGTGCACCACTCAACACAATCAAACCTGCATTCAGCTCTTGCAACCAAGCTAGCTTGCAAACAGCTTGCGCTTTAACGATATTTTGTGTCCACGCGCGCGTCAGCAACTCCGACAGGTTTAAATAGCCTTGGTTGTTTTGAACCAGCACCAACATGCGCGACAGAGCTGTAGCATCTTGATTCAGCCCTTCCAAGAAAATCTCAGCACCAATCAATGGCTTGACACCAGATTTACGAGCCGTTTTGTAAAATTTAACTGTCCCGAAAAGGTTGTTCAAATCAGTAATCGCCAAGGCTGGCTGCCGGTCAGCAGAGGCTGCTTCGACAACATCAGAAATGCGATTGGTACCGTCTACGACGGAAAATTCAGTGTGCTGGCGCAGGTGTACAAACATAGCTTCTATTGTAGGAACTCCATCTGCAGTTTTGTAAAATTCTCAAAAATTCTGCGCAATTCAAATTGTCTTTGATGGTTGTAGACCAAAAAAAGTCCCTTACGGGACTGCTTTTTTATTGACTCAGTGGATTTGATTTAGCAATCGGTTTCGCTAATTTGATATCTGACTTAAACCGCTCTTTAAGCAAGTTGTAATACGCTTGCTCTTCAGCTGCGACCCATGCTTGCGACACCTGTACGCGACCTTGTTTCGCAAGCGCATCGTCAGCGGCGACTGGTGGCAATACTTTGTTAATTTTTGCCACATAGTAGGCACGGCCAGCGGCTTCGACACCTACAAAATCGGGCAATTTAGTTGTATCGGCTTTCAAGGCGGCTTCCACAATTTGTATGGGAAGATTCTGCGGTTGATTACGTGCAATCACGACTGCATCAGGCATCGTGGCGGAAGCTGGTGCGGCCTTCCAAGCCGCAAACTTATCCAGACCCTCTTTTTTAGCCAATTCAAAGCTGCGAACAGCTAAAAGTTTCTCACGAACACGGTCTTTTACCTCTACAAAAGGCAGCGTACGCGCAGCTGTGTATTGCGCGATGCGGCCAGATACCAGCTGCTTATTGGCTAATTCAATGGCCTCTGTGTTGCGTTTTTTCTCAATCGCATCTGCTGAGAAAATCGCGTTTAAAAACTTAGGATTTGCCAAAGCACCCGTAGCACCCGCCGTGGCAGTACGCGCCACGTTAGAAGCTGTTTTAATTTCAAGTTTGAGCTTATCGGCAATCGGCTTCAAGCTGTCTGATTGCTCATAAACCGCATTGGTAAAGGTTTCTGCAGTTTCAGCAAATTTCTTCTGAGCTTGCTGTTTTTTTGCGTCTTCAATCAGCTCTGGCTTGGTTTCTTCAAAACTGCGTTGTTTTGCAGATTTAATATCTGTCAATTGAATGATGTGAAAGCCGAAATCTGATTCCACCAAAGCACTGATGTCACCCTTTTTCATAGCGTAAGCAGCATCTTCAAAAGGTTTAACCATCGCGCCACGTGCAAAGAAATCTAAATCACCACCTTTTACAGCAGAGCTTGGGTCTTGCGAATTTGCCTTAGCAACTTCGGCAAAAGTAGCTGGTGCTTTTTTGACAGTGTCTAATAAAGCTTGCGCTTTTGCTTTTGCTTTGTCGTGCTCGGCAGCAGGTGCACCTTTTGGCGAGGTGATCAAAATATGGCTTGCACGGCGCTCTTCTTGTGTAGCAAGGCGAGCTTGGTTTTGTTCATAATAACTTTTCAGCTCGTCATCGGAAACAGTGATGCCTTTTTTTATGGTTTCAATATCTAGCACTACGTATTCGATATTTGCTTGCTCAGGTGCTTGAAACAGTGATTGATTGGCTTTGTAATAGGTTTCCAAGTCACCATCTGTCAAAGTAACCTTGCTTGCAAAACTTGCGGCATCAAAAATAGCAATCTGAACCTCACGCTTTTGCAAAAATGCGTTCAAAGCGACATCGCCCACAGCATTTGTGGTGAAGCCAGAACCTTGAATGCCTTTGAAAACTTGCCTTGCTGAAATTTGTGAACGCACACGCGCTTCAAACATTTCAGGTGTCAAACCTTGGCTACCAACCAATAACTTATAACGCTCTTTGTCAATTTTTCCGTCTGGCAGACGTAATGAGGCAATGGTCGGGTCAGCTTGCAACTCATTCGCCAAACGCTGATCGCTGGTTTCGAAATGCGCATCGCGTGCAGCTGCACCAACTACCTGTTCACGCACCAAGCGTTCCAAGGTGGCGTATTTCGCTTCTGGCGTATCCAGCAGCTTGATCTCAACCGAAGGGTTGGCTGCACGAATACGTTCCAATTCGTTTTTGTAAGCCGCATCCAAATCCGTTTGTTTGATCTTTCGACCATCGACTTTGGCAACATCTTCGCCCGCATTAAACATGCTTTCATAACCAGACATGCCACTTACCGCAAACGCCAAGATGATGAGCGAGAACAAGATCGCATATACCGGTTTACCGTGGCTTCTAAAAAATTCAAACATAAAAGCTCAACATCCCAAAATGTTTTAAGTTACCAACAAATTACTAACAAAAAAGGCGAACTTGTAGTTCGCCCTTCATTTTTTACGTCACAAGTTTTAGATTGAGTGGTGAGTGCTGACGGGCTCGAACCGCCGACCTACGCCGTGTAAAGGCGCCGCTCTACCAACTGAGCTAAGCACCCAAGCTAAACCTATACGTTAATCAGTTCAAAGCATCCTTCAATGCTTTACCTGGACGAAACTTTGGTACTTTGGCAGCTTTGATTTTCAAGGCTGCGCCAGTACGAGGATTGCGACCGACGCGGGCTGCGCGTTTAGTTACCGCAAATGTACCAAAACCAACCAAAGACACTGAGTTGCCTTTTTTAAGCGTTGCCTTCACAGCACCGATGATGGATTCCAAAGCGCGTGTTGCAGCAGCTTTTGAAATATCGGATTGCGTAGCAATGTGCTCAATGAGTTCTGATTTGTTCACAGTAAACTTCCTCTTTGAAATTAGGGATAAATTGTCTCGAAGCAGATTCTAGTCGTTTTTTAGGGCACCTTGAGCTGCTTTGCCTATGATAAGCCGCGTTTGTCACAAAAAAATTTACCGGAAAAGGGATTTATCAACGCAATTTGCATTCTTACTTCACTCTGGCTCGGATTTCAGGGATAGCTTTTTGTAAATAGTAGATCATGGACCAGATAGTCAAAATCGCTGCAACCCAAATCAGCCAAGTTCCCCAGAGCTTAGTATCGATGAGATTAAAAAGCTTGCCATCAAACAGTAAAAAAGGAATAGCAACCATTTGGGCGACCGTTTTCAACTTGCCAATCATGTGGACTGCCACGCTTTTTGATGCCCCGATTTGGGCCATCCATTCGCGCAATGCAGAAATGGCAATCTCGCGGCCAATGATGATGAGTGCGATAAAAACATCGACCCGCGTCAGGTGCACCAAAATTAGGAGCGATGCGCAGACTAATATTTTGTCGGCTACTGGGTCTAAAAACGCACCAAAAGCTGAAGTTTGATTCAACTTTCGCGCCAAGTAGCCGTCCAACCAATCTGTCAAAGCAAAGACAACAAACAAAACCGTTGCGATGAGGTTTTTGGTCTGCAGGTCAATATTATTGAGGTAATAAACACCAATGATGAGCGGAATCGCCACAATGCGAGCCCAAGTCATCAAGGTTGGGATAGTTAAAAACATAGGGTATTGTGCTACAGCTTTAGGTTTGTGAATGTGATAGGCCTTGCCACATTTCATGCAAGCCCTCTTCCATGCTGATTTTGGGCAACCAGCCCGAGCAGCTGAGCAAGCGGCCAAAATTCAGCACATTAGCCGCAACGTCAAATTTGCGCTCTTCTTCGTGGCTCACTACCAGAGGCAAATTTGCTTTTTGGGCCAAAGGACGGATCAAATCAATGATGTCCAAATTGCTACGTCCCACGCCGCTGCCAATGTTGTACACCGCGCCATTCGTGCCATGCTCTAGGGCGGCAACCATGCCTGAAGCAACATCTTTCGCATGCACATAGTCGCGCACTGTGCCGCGTTCGCCAAAAACTGCGATATTTTTGCCGGCCAAAACATTGCCCATCGCCGTGGCGATGAAACCTTGCCCCATAAAAGGCAGTTGTCCATGACCGTAAGCATTCGCAGGCCGCACCACCACCAACGGCAAGTCGTGCAAGCGGTGGTACATCAGCGCATAGCGCTCAATCGTTAGTTTGGTGATGCCGTAGGGGGACACCGGCTCTGTCTCGGCATATTCAGAAATTGGCAAGCGATTGGCATGGCCATACACCGTGCCGCCTGAAGACACCGCCATAAAGCGGCGCAAATGAGAATGGTGTTGCAGTTCCTCCATCAACGCCACCACACGTGGCAAATTGGATTGCAAGTCAAACATCGGGTCGCTGTAGCTGGTTTTGGGCACCGTTGCGTAGGCCAGATCAATCACTTCGTCGCACGTTGCCAGCAAAGGACGCAGCACGGTCATATCTGAGGCATCGACCGCTTTGTATTGAATACCTTTATCTGAAAACGCAACTTCAGGCTTGCGTCCCAAAACAAGCACATCACGCCCTGAAGCTGCCAAGGCCTCGCTCAGATAACGACCAATAAAACCACCTCCACCGATGACGCAACTGCGCATGTTTTATCTTTCAGCCAAGTTAGGGGTAATGAAAATGCAATTGGAATTGATGACGCTCATAAGCAGAATATAACCGAGGAAGCGAGACTTTCATGTCAAGCCAAATCAATGCAATGCCTTATAAATCGTCTCGGCCAGCTCTTTAGACACGCCTTCCACCGTCGTAATATCCTCTGCACTTGCCATAGCAACACCACGAATGCCGCCAAAACGCTGCAACAGCTTGGCGCGGCGTTTGGGACCGATGCCGGGAATATCCTCAATCTTGCTGCCGCCCACCCGCACCTTGGCACGCTTGGCGCGCATACCGGTGATCGCGAAGCGGTGCGCCTCGTCGCGAATTTGCGCCACCAACATCAACGCGCTGGAATCTTTGCCCAGATAGACCTTCTCCCGCCCATCGGCAAACACCAGCTCCTCCAGACCCACTTTACGGCCTTCGCCTTTTTCAACGCCGACCAACAGCGACACATCCAGCCCCAGCTTCTCGAAAACCTCTTTCGCGGTGCTGATTTGGCCTCTGCCACCGTCAATAAGAACAATGTCAGGCATCAGCGACTTGGGCTCTGCACCCGCTTCTTCGGCGGTGATTTTGGCATTTTTGTCTGCTTCAACTATTTTTGAGTAGCGTCGCTCCAAAACTTGGCGCATAGCGGCGTAATCGTCCCCACCAGTAATGCCGTCAATGTTGTAGCGGCGGTATTCGGCGCTTTGCATTTTGTGGTGATGGAAGACCACGCAAGACGCTTGCGTTGCCTCGCCCGCCGTGTGGGAAATATCAAAACACTCAATCCGCAGCGCATCAATATCGTCAGTCACCAGCTCCAGCGCATCCACCAGCGTACGCGTACGCGCCTGCTGCGAACCCTCTTCGCTCAACAGCCTTGCCAACTGGATATTCGCGTTGTTTTGCGCCATTTCCAGCCAAATTCGCCGCTGTTCGCGCGGATTATGGACAGCATTAATTTTGAAACCTGCCTGCTCAGACAGCGCTTTGAGCAAGCCTTTGTCAACTTCCACACTGGTAATCAACGCCGCCGGAATCGGCACATGTATGTAATGCTGGGCGATGAAGGCCTCTAAGACCAGCACCTCGACGGATATTTCCCTACCGTTCGGACTGAGCTTGTCGATGTCTTCTTGCGCACCTACCCCTTCGACAGGCTCAGGACGAACGGAATTGTTAATCATCGCCATATTTGCTGCATCTTCCACATGCACCGGGAAATACTGCCTATCCCCCAAATGTCGCCCGCCGCGCACCATCGCCAAGTTCACACAAGCTTTGCCGCCCTGCACTTTCACCGCCAAAATATCCACATCTTTGTCCGACCCCGTGGTTTCGACCGACTGCTGGTGCAAGATATTGGACAACGCCGCAATTCGGTCGCGCAGCTCTGCCGCCATCTCAAACTCTAGCTGCTCTGAGCACGCCATCATCTGCGCCTCCAGCGTTTGCATGACGACTTGCGTTTCACCGCGTAAAAATTGCTCGGCATGCTGCACGTCTTGGCCGTACGCTTGCGGCGTGATTTTGGTCAAACTTGGCACGCAAGGTCCAGAACAGCGCTTGATTTGGTACAGCAAACAAGGCCGTGTGCGGTTGGCAAACACCGAATCTTCACAGGTGCGCAGCATGAACACCTTTTGCAGCAACAAAATAGACTCTTTCACCGCCCAGCCATTGGGATACGGGCCAAAGTAGCTATGCTTTTTATCAACCGCTCCCCGGTAATACGCCATTCTGGGGTAGATAGATGACGCTGATTTACCCGAACCTGAACTTGAACTTGAACCCGTTCCCGTGATCTTCAAATACGGGTAGCTCTTGTCGTCCCTGAACAAAATGTTGTACTTCGGGTTCAGCGTCTTGATCAGGTTGTTTTCCAGCAGCAGCGCCTCCGCCTCAGAGCGCACCACGGTCGTCTCCATCCGCACAATTTTGCTCACCATATGCCCCGTACGGGTACCGCCGTGGTCTTTTTGGAAGTAACTGCTCACCCTGCGCTTCAGATGAATCGCCTTGCCCACATAAAGCAAATCGCCGTTCACATCAAAATACCGATAAACCCCAGGCAGCGAAGGCAGCGCGGCGACTTCAGCCAGCAGAGCGTCAGAATGGGGCTTGGCGGCGATGGGCAAACCGGTGATTTCGTCGATGTTGGGTGGCAATTGAAAAGGCAAGTCGGACATATGCCTGTATTGTGAAGGTATTTTGTGGACAATCTAGCCATGGAAGCAACACCAACGCCCCTCTCACTCCAATTAAAGTGGGATATTTTCTGCAATGTCGTCGATAATTTTGGCGACATTGGCGTTTGCTGGCGGCTGGTTTGCAACTTGGCGGCGCGGGGCAAACAGGTGCGATTATGGGTGGATGATGTGTCGCCGCTGGCTTGGATGGCGCCAAATGGTCATCCAAATGTTGAAGTCATTGACTGTAAAAAAGGTATTGCCAAAGATACTCATTTGACGCTTGGCGATGTCTTGGTAGATACATTTGATTGTAAATTTGCTATTAATTTAATATCTACTAAGGAAACAAACACATCGGCTATAGGCCAATTTACCCCTTTAAAATCAAGTATTCAACCAGTTTGGTTGAATTTGGAGTATCTGACGGCTGAAAGCTTTGCCGAGCGTGCCCACACCTTGCCATACGTCCACCACAGCGGCGCGGCGCAGGGTTGGACGCAGCGGTATTTTTACCCAGGATTTAATGAGCGAACGGGTGGTTTGCTGCGGGAAGTTGACTTGTTTGAGCAGCAAAAGGCGTTTCACCGAGCAGCTTGGTTGAGTCAGTTTTTGACGCCGAATCAACTCAGTTTCAGCGAAACGACGACTTATATCTCGCTCTTTTGCTACGAACCCGTCGCTTTAGAAGCCTTGATTGACCAATTCACAACCAGCAAAACGCCATCTTGCCTGCTCGTCACCCACGGCCGCGCTACGGCTGCGATAAAAGCTCTTTTAGAGCATAAAAAACGGCTGCAGCCGGCGTATTTATTGCCTGAAAAGCTATTAATTTTATACATCCCACAACTCACCCAAACCGATTATGACCACCTGTTGTGGAGCTGCGATTTGAATTTTGTGCGGGGTGAAGACTCGTTGGTTCGCGCTATTTGGGCGGCCAAGCCGTTTATTTGGCAGATTTA
>JAYUJX010000683.1:0-11765 GCA_043764955.1 Polaromonas sp. | reverse complement strand
TCCGTCGCTACAAATGGCATGCCGCGTTGATTTTGGCGCTGATTGCGACTTACCGCATCTCCGACGTGGTGATGGGCATCATGGCGAATCCGTTTTATGTCGATATGGGTTACACCAAGCTGGAGGTGGCGAATGTCACCAAGGTCTTTGGCGTCATCATGACGCTGGTCGGTGCGTTCATTGGCGGCGTGCTGTCCATGCGCTTTGGCGTGATGCGAATTTTGATGCTGGGCGCGGTGTTGAGCGCGGTCAGCAACCTGTTGTTCGCCTGGCTGGGCGGCCGTGGGCATGATTTGACGGCATTGGTGTGGGTGATTTCGGCTGACAATTTGTCCAGCGGCATTGCCTCGGCGGCGTTTATTGCCTATTTGTCCAGCCTGACCAACATCAATTATTCCGCCACCCAATACGCGCTGTTCAGCTCCATGATGCTGCTGCTACCCAAATTTTTAGCGGGTTATTCGGGCAAATACGTCGATGCGTTTGGCTATATTGACTTTTTTACCGCCACGGCGATGCTGGGTGTTCCGGTGCTGCTGCTGGTATGGCTGGCAAGCCGCATCAAAACCCCTGAAAATACGCCTGAAAACGCGCAGACATGCCTATGATTCGTGAAAGAGCGTAACTGGTTAAAATAGGTGGTCATATATGGCTATAGCCGGCGTATTTATTGACTAAGCAGCTATTAAAATAATAGCAAATTGAGGTATTTTTGACAGTTTTACATAACTTTACCGCAGCTTCATCGCCCAAAACTGGCTCTAAGCGCATGATGCAGCGTTACAGCTACTCCACAGCAGCATTGCAACTTTGCTCTACATGACCATGACACAACAGCTTTTGATGATTGAAGACGACGCCCGCTTGGCCAACATGGTCAGCGAGTACCTGCGCCAAGGCGGTTTTGAGGTTGCGCATGCGCTGGATGGCACCAGTGGCTTGGCAGCTTTGCAAAATCCAGCCTCAAATACCTCGCCGCCGGCCTTGGTAGTGCTTGATTTGATGCTCCCTGACATGGATGGCCTTGAGATTTGCCGCCGCATTCGCGCCCTGGGCGGTACTTTGGCACGCACACCGATTTTGATGCTGACCGCCAAGGGCGACCCGATGGATAGGGTGATTGGTCTGGAGGTTGGCGCTGACGATTACCTCGCCAAACCCTTTGAGCCGCGCGAGCTTTTGGCGCGCATCCGGGCGATTTTGCGCCGTAGCGCTGAAGTTACAACATCATCGGCAGACCATGACGAGGCGCAACCGATTTTGCGTTTCGGCAGCTTGGACATTGACCGCGATGCCCGCATTGTCAGTTTGGCCGGCAAAGAGGTGGATTTAACGTCATATCAGTTTGATTTGCTCCTCGCCGTGGCTGAGCGTGCAGGTCGTGTGCTGACGCGGGATCAAATCATGGAAGCCGTGCGTGGCCGTGAGTTGGAGGCGTTTGACCGCTCCATCGACGTGCACATGGGCCGCATCCGTGCCGCAATTGAGGTGGATGCCAAAGACCCGAAGCGGATTTTGACCGTCCGCGGTGTGGGCTACGTGTTTGCCAAGCAGCAAGATTGAACGCGAAATCAAATCCCCCATCACGATTTTTCACCCCCTTTTTCAAAGTGGGGAATGAGATGAATTCAGCCACCCCCTTTTTTAACCGCCTCTACGTCCGCATTTGGCTGGCCGTGGTGCTGGCCGTGGCGGTGTTGATCTTCTTGGTCGGTTGGGCTTGGCGCGAAAGCGCAGAGCGCAAGTTGGCGGATTACAGCGCATCGCCCGTGGTGCGTGAGGTGGTGGTACGCAACGCTGCAGGTGATGTTGTCGGCACGGCCACCGCCGCGCCGCGCGTGCCGGGCATGGGGACAGAATTTTCGTTGACGCTGACCCAACCCTTGGCCTCTGGCGATGTGGTGAATCTGCAAATGCCACGGCCCCGCCGCCTGAACCCGCAAACGGGTGAGTTGGAGCAGATTTCGCCGCAGGAAATGCGCGAAAGACTAGGTCGCGCAGGTCGCATGAATCGCCCAGATCGTCTAGACAGGCCTAACAGGTCAGACCAACACTTCAGCATGGATGGCCCGCCCGGCAACCCTGCAGACAAAACCTGGTTCAAGCCACCTTTTGGCTTCGTTTGGATGCTGATGTTGGTCGGTCTCGCCGTGGCACTGGGCACGTATCCACTGATTCGCCGCTTAACCAAGCGTTTGAACACCCTGCAAATCGGCGTCGAGCAATGGGGACAGGGCGATTTGTCCACCCGCGTCAAAGTCAGCGGCAACGACGAAGTGGCCTTTTTGGCGGAACGGTTCAACACGGCGGCCAGCCGAATCGAGGCGCTGGTGGGCTCGCACAAATCGCTGCTGGCGAACGCCTCGCACGAGCTGCGCTCGCCGTTGACGCGTATCAAAATGGGGCTGGAGCTGATGACCCCCACGGTTGGCACGGACGTGTCCTCCCTGCCCCCCGAGGGGGCTAATTTCCCTCGAGGAGGCTCGTCGGGAAATTCAGCTGCATCGCCCTTTTTTGATAAGCATAAAGCTGAAATCAGCCGCAATATCAACGAGTTAGACCAATTGATCGCTGAAATCTTGCTCGCCAGCCGCTTAGATTCGGCGCAGGCCGATGTGGGCGCCTTTGAAAGTGTTGATCTGACCGGCTTGGCTGCGGAAGAGTGTGCTAAGTCGGGCGCGGAGCTTCAAGTGTTGTCAGAATCTGCCATTGCCGTGCAGGGTGTGCCCAAACTGTTGCGCCGCCTGATGCGCAATTTACTGGAAAACGCGAACCGCTATGCGACTAAAGACGCAGCCACGGCGAGTGCTGAACCTGTCATGCTGACTTTGGCCCTTGAAGGCGTTGGAGATGGCAAAACTGCCGTGTTACGCGTGACAGACCACGGCCTAGGTGTGCCAGCCGAGCTGCGCGAGCGCATTTTCGAGCCGTTTTACCGCGCCCCAGGCGCGAGCGAGCGCGATGGTGGCGTCGGTTTGGGCTTGGCCTTGGTCAAATCCATCGCCCAGCGCCACGGCGGCAGTGTGCGGTGTGAGGCGGCCGCGTCAGGGCAGGGTGCTTGTTTTGTGGTGACGCTTCCGGTTTAAATCGCTTTCTGAGCGGCATAATCTAAGCATTCTCCGTTCGCCCTGAGCTTGTCGAAGGGTTCGTGTGAAGGCTTCGACAAGCTCAGCCCGAACGGATTTTGTTTTTAACAGGATTCATAAGCTATGGGCAATAGACTCTCACAAATCGCCACCCGCACAGGCGACGCTGGCACCACGGGTTTGGGGGACAACACCCGCGTCTCTAAGCACCATTTTCGGGTACACGCCATGGGTGATGTGGACGAGTTGAACTCACACATTGGCGTTTTACTCTGCGAAACCATGCCAGAGGGTGTGCGCCATTTGCTGGTCGAAATTCAGCACCAGCTCTTCAATTTAGGGGGCGAATTATCGATTCCGGGCTTCGAGTTGCTTAAAAAAGAGGCACTTTTGGAGCTAGATGATGCGCTGGAAACCTACAACGCGACCTTGCCCAAGCTAGCCGAATTCATTTTGCCAGCGGGCAACCGAGCCGCCTCGCAAGCGCACATCTGCCGCACAGTGGCGCGCCGTGCAGAGCGGGCGGTTGTGGCCTTGGGCGAGTCTGAAATGATCAACGACGCACCCCGCCAGTATCTGAACCGGCTGAGCGATTTGATGTTTGTGTTGTCTCGCGTCTTGAACCGCATGGTCATTAACGGCAAAGCGGGCGACGACGTTTATTGGAAAAGCGAGCGCATGGCGCGCCAAAACGTTGAGCCTGAAGATGTGTTGGATACATCAGCAGACGCTTGACGCGACGGGAATTGGTTGGGTATGTTGACTAAGCTAAAATTTGCTATATTATTAATAGCTGCTCAGGCAATAAATACAATGGCTAGAGCCCAAAATAGAGTCGAAAATGACCCTAAAAACGCCAATTTCTGCAAAAATATGGCTATTCACCTGCCTGGCGTGTCGCAAAACCTGTGTTTGCAAGCCAATTTGGTCGACACCGGCGCCCGCTCCGTCAAAAGCGTGCCGTTGCTGAAGCGAGACGTGATCACGCTGGGTGACGACCCTGCCAGCCCTGCCAAACTCAAGGTCATGGTGGTGGGCGGCATCCATGGGGACGAGCTGTCGTCCAGCGCGCTGGCGTTGCACTGGATCAAACTCGCTACGCAAGCGCCTAGCAATGCCATTTCCAACACACCAGCCAGCTTTGCAGGCGGCATCCATTGGCGCTTTATTCCCATGCTCAACCCCGATGGGCTGACGTCGCAGCCCGCCAAACGGGTAAACGCCAATGGCGTCGACCTGAACCGCAACTTCCCCACCCCCAACTGGGCGCGTGATGCCAAGGTTTATTGGGAGCAAAAAACCAAAAAAGACCCCCGCCGCTGGCCGGGTAAAGAGCCGTTGTCAGAGCCAGAGTCCAAGTTTTTGCACGACGAAATGGCCAGTTTCAAGCCCAATCTGATCGTCAGCATCCACGCCCCCTACGGCGTGCTTGATTTTGATGGCCCCACCGTGCCGCCCTCTAAGCTTGGGCGCTTGTATTTAGACCAAGTTGGCATTTTTCCAGGGTCTTTAGGTAACTACGGCGGCGTACACAAAGGCATGCCAGTAGTTACGATTGAGTTGCCGAATGCCCAGCGCATACCTCTGGATAGCGAAAACCGCCAAATGTGGATAGATTTGTTGCGATGGATAGGGGAGCGGTTGAAGTAATTGTAAAAAATCAATAAATCAGAATCAGGTTGCATGTCAGAAGGTAACGCATTCGGAGCAATTGAGTTATTGGTTATTGGTTATTGGTTAATGGTTATTGGTTATTGGTTATTGGTAACTGTGTGTTAATCTTCTGGTCTAGTTTTATTCGCAATTTTAATTTAATGGCTAGTATTTACTACTGAATCAAGAGCATTTCAAAAAGAGTAAGCATGGTAAATTTTCATAAAGTACGATTACGGATTTGGTTGTTGGTACTGACAATGGGCTTGGGTGTAAGTGTCCAAGCGCAAGTTCAACGTAGTTTTCTAAATACGGGTTTTGAGTTGCCCGTTATTGGCTCTGCTTGTTATGTGATTGTGTACGACAATGCCGTGCCTTATTGGTCGACTACATCTACCGTCAATGCACCTGCAGGTAGCTGTTCTGTTATTCCGACGGGTACGCCCAGTGGCATGATCGAGCTGTGGGCAAGTGGTTTCCAAAGTGTTCCTTCTAGAGATGGCACCCAGTTTGCTGAGCTCAACGCGTATGAGGCCGCAGCGCTGTACCAAGATGTTTGTATTACTAACGGTGAATCTGTCTCTTGGGCTCTGAGCCATAGAGGGCGCAATGGCGTAGATACGATGGCTTTTGTCTTGGGAAACTCACCCGCGAGTCTGTCCCCTGCCAATATCGCTGCGACTGCGTCGACAGGGGGCATTCTCCAGGCGAGCACAAGCACTGCAGGTGCTGGCACGATTGTGTCATGCCAAAACGGCGGCTCGGTGCTGAGTACAACCGCCTGTACCGTGGCTACCACAAATACTTGGGCTGACTACAAAGGCGTCTTTACATGGAATGGTACTTCCGGCGTTAAATCGGTCGGTTTTAGTTCTATCAGCTCGGTTGGCGGCAGTTCATCAGGTAATTTTTTAGATGCCATCACGATGACATTAAAGCCCTACCTAGAGTTCAATACGCCCCCAGCAAATGGTTTGGAATCAGTTACAAGTCCACTAAGCCTAGGTCTTAAGGTGACAGGTAATGTGACCACTGCGCTTACCGTCCCAGTCACGGTAACTGGGGGTACGGCCACCTTGGGAACAGATTTCACCACGCCTGGCGGTGGAGCTACT
The DNA here is from genome assembly GCA_043764955.1 of Polaromonas sp. Lineage (GTDB taxonomy): Bacteria > Pseudomonadota > Gammaproteobacteria > Burkholderiales > Burkholderiaceae_C > Aalborgiella. Next base: position 5,911 of record JAYUJX010000683.1, on the reverse strand, counting down.
TTTAATGTGACGATCCCGGTTGGTAACTACTCAACGGTAGCAGTAGTTCCGCTGGGCATCACCATCATCAACGACACTTTGGCGGAAGCCAGCGAAACCATCACATTCTCGATTGGGGCTAGTACTGCGGCGTCGGCGTATGTCACCTCGTCTACAGCCACATGCGGCGCAGCACCAGCTTTAACAACCAATTACACCATTATTGACGACGACAGACCCACCCTCAGCATCAATAAAACGCGATCAGGAGGAACAGGAACGGTTGTTTTCGGTATTTCTGGCACCAATGGCGTGCCCACGGCAGTGACAAATATATCAACCATAGCGGACAACGTGAGTACAACCGTTCCAGCCTTGACCAATATACCTATCACCACTGACGGTGTAGCCGTAACTTTTACAGAAACGCAGCCCAACAGCCAATGGCGACTAACAGCCGTCATCTGCACAGATGCCAATGCGGGTAATGCGCAGTTGGGGAATACGAATCCCAGCACTATCCCCGCCACATTTTCGGGCAACACAGTCACCATACCGGCTGCAAATGTGCTGCACACCTCAGCCATTAGCTGTACAGTGACAAACACGCGTCAGTTTGCCGACATAACGTTGCGCAAAACGTGGGTCGATGCTGTGCCTAACCATGCGGTTACAGTATCGGCCACGGGGTTGACCGATCTACTATCAGTTGCCAACACAGCAACCGAGACGGACACAGGCGCTGCGCAATCAGTCGCGCTTGGCAGTGTATTGACGCTGTCAGAGCTGTTCACAACCGGTATTGCAAGTAACTATATATCGTCAGTGGCTTGCACGGGAACCTCAGGTTTGGTTGGTAATACTGTGACCGTAGGCGCTGCAGATACGGCTATTGAGTGCACTTACACTAACAAAAGCATTGCAGTTGCGCTGACTATCAGTAAAACGGATTCAAAAGACTTTGCAACCTCTGGCGGTACGAATAACTACGTCATTTCGCTCTCAAACGGCGGACCAGGCGCTGCAGATGGCGTGGTGTTGACGGATGTGGTCGGTGTTGGGCTGGTTTGTCCACCTGCCAATGCTGTGACTTGCTCCGTAACGGCTGGCGCGGCAGTTTGCCCAGCAGGGTCGCTTACATTTGCCGATTTGGTAACGGGTGTCACCATTGCTACATTTCCAAATGCTGGCGCAATGCAGTTTGCCTATGCTTGCAACGTCAGTTAATCTCCGACACTTTGCTGCAGCGCCCACATTTGTGCGTAAACACCATTGAGCGCCAAAAGCTGCGTGTGGTTGCCCCGCTCGACGATGTGACCGGCATCCATGACTAAAATCTCATGCGCCTCCACCACTGTGGATAACCTATGGGCAATTACGATCGTTGTCTTATTTTGTGCAACGCTTTGCAGCTCGGCTTGAATGGCGCGCTCGTTGGCGCTGTCTAAAGCAGATGTTGCTTCGTCAAAAATCAAAATGGGTGGGTTTTTGAGCAGGGTTCTGGCGATGGCGATGCGTTGTTTCTCACCGCCTGAGAGCTTCAGTCCACGCTCGCCCACCATGGTTTGGTATCCCAGCGGAGTGGTGGCGATGAAGTCGTGGATGCGGGCGGACTTCGCGGCTTCCTCGACCTCAGCCTGCGTCGCGCCTGGTCTGCCGTACGCGATGTTGTATGCCACGGTGTCGTTGAACAGCACGGTGTCCTGCGGCACAATGCCAATCGCCTCCCGCACGCTGGTTTGGGTCACGGTTTTGATGTCTTGGCCGGCAATGGAAACCGTCCCGCTTTGAACGTCGTAAAACCTGAAAAGCAGCCGCGCTAGGGTCGATTTGCCAGCGCCCGACGGTCCTACCACAGCGACCGTTTTCCCCGCTGGTACGGTAAAGCTGATGCCGTGCAAGATGGGGCGGCTAGGTTCGTAGGCAAAACGGACGTTTTGGAAGCTGATTTCTGGTGAAAATTCCGCAGATATAGGATTTTTACAGTTTTCAGTATTTAAGTTTACTATATTATTTGTAGCTGTTGAGGAATTAAATACGCCGGCTAGAAGCGTTTTATCCTCCGATAAAGGCATATTTACCCCCTCTTTTTGGGTAATTTGAAGGTTTTGAGCGCCAGGCAGGTCCGCAATCTCACGTTCACGCTCCAACAGGGTGAACATTTTGTCCAAATCGGTCAAACTCTGCTTGATTTCGCGGTAAATCACGCCTAAAAAGTTCAGCGGAATGTACAGCTGGATCATGAAGGCGTTGACCATCACCAAGTCCCCCAGCGTCATGCGCCCATCGACCACACCTTGGGTGGCGCGCCACAGCATAGCCACCAAGGCGGTGGCAATGATGAGCTGCTGCCCGGTGTTGAGCATGCTCAGCGTGGTTTGGCTTTTGACGGAGGCGGCGCGAAATTTCTCTAGGTTTTCGTCATAGCGCTTGGCCTCGAACTCCTCGTTATTGAAGTATTTGACGGTCTCGTAATTCAACAGTGAATCGATAGCGCGGGTGTGGGCTGCGCCGTCCAAGTCGTTCATTTTCTTGCGAAATTGGGTGCGCCATTCGGTGATGGTGACGGTGTAGGTGATGTAAACCACCAGCGCCGCCAGTGTGATCCAAGCAAACCAAGCGTCAAATTTAACGGCCAAAAGCGTCAAAACCAAGGCCATTTCTATGAGCGTCGGGGCGATGTTGAAAAGAGTAAAGCCAATCAGCGTGCGCACGGCACGGGTGCCGCGTTCGATGTCCCGCGTCATGCCGCCAGTTTGACGTTCTAGGTGAAAACGCAGGCTTAAAGCGTGCAAATGGCGGAAAACTTCAAGCGAAATGCTGCGTGCTGCACCCTCGGTGGCTTTGGAAAAAACCAGTTCACGAAGCTCAGTAAACAGGCTTGTGGATAACCTTAGGAAACCGTAGCCTATGAGTAGGGCAACAGGCACCACTAGCAGTGCTTGTGTGCCTGTGGTCAGGTTGGGGTTCATGGTATCGACCAGCTGCTTGAGCAGCAGGGGTACGCCCACATTGGCCACTTTGGCGCCCACCATGAAAGCCAGCGCCGCCATCACCCGCCATTTGTAGTGCCACAGGTAGGGAAACAGTCTTGCTAACGTGCTCCAGTCTGACCTGGGCTTTGTAATTTGTGGTGTGTTTGCTACAGAATCAGGTGCAACATCTGCAGCATTCAGGTGGCTATAACCGCGCATCTTGGATAATCTCTCATATGTAATGTTTGCACATCTGCTTGTAACGCTTTTGCGTACTAAGATGTACTTTTAACCATAGATTGTCTCTGATGTCCACAACTGCAAGCGCTGATATGCCGATTTCCCCTTCTGCCTTGAACGTTGCCCTGCCGTTGGACATGGAATTGGTGCTTAAAGTCATCCCCATGCCGGCGGATTGCAACGCGAATGGCGATATTTTTGGCGGCTGGGTCATGGCGCAGGTTGACTTGGCGGGCAGTGTTATCCCTGCAAGACACACCCAAGGTCGCATGGCAACGGTGGCTGTGAATGAATTTATTTTTAAACAACCAGTGCGTGTGGGCGACATTTTGTCGTTTTTCTCAGTGGTGACGCGGATTGGTAGAACGTCGGTGACGGTCAAGGTTGAAGTGTTCGCGGAGCGCTTCAGAAGCCAAGGAAGTTACATCAAAGTTACAGAAGCATTGGTTACCTATGTGGCGATTGATGACCAAGGCCGACCACGTGAGATTGAGACGTAAACAGACGAGTTGGAGTCGTAATCAGCGATTTAATTTCAGTTTTTGGGTGATAAATCGTTCTAGTTCAATGGTTTGTAAAACTTAGTGAATTAAAGAAATGAATGGAAATGTGCAAAAAATCATGGCCATGCGTTGTTTTTTTTGCAAATGAGGCAGTATAAAGTGCACATTAAGTATGTTTTAAAGTGTAAATCATTTACAGTCATGTAGTACTAAATACTCAGTCAACTTTGTGATGGGTGAATTACATGTTCACTATCAGTTTAAGCAGTCAAAAAAATGAAGCCATCTAAAAAACTGATCTCGGTCAATAAATTGCTAAATAAAACACGCGACACAAGCATGTTCAAAATTTTGTCGGCCTGTTTGTTGTGGACTGTATTTACCTTGCCAATTTCTGCGAATGCGCAGTCATCAGCTTGCGCGGCCAATGAGAGTCAGTTGATCTATTCATTTGCGGTTCCGAACGATTGGGATTCCGGATCAGCAACACTCAAGACTACCGGATTACCTATTACTCTCGGCGCGGGGGCTGCTTCGGTTAATGTGAATGGTACGGCGTCGCTCACAAATATTGTTGCAACGTATCCGGACACGGCACAATCAGGCGGATTTGCGGATTCCTATTGGTATGTGGTTGATCGTCCCGCCATAGGCTCCAGCAATACGGTCACTATCACATTTAGCAAACCGATCAGTAAGTTGCAGTTAGTAGCGACAGACATGGACTACTTTAGCGATGGGGCAGGCGCATATCAAGACAGAGTAACTATTGTTGGGAATGGCCCTACTGGCGTGGTTACACCTACTGCCGTCGCTGCAAGTGCTCAAGTATCTGTCGTGGGCAACGTTGCCACCTCTACGAGCACAAACAATGCTGAAAACTGCGCTGCAACCTCGAATTTGTGTAATGCCACCTTCTCATTTCCTGCTCCTGTAACGTCCATCACTTACACATATGGCAATGGGCCATCCGCTTTTGGTAACCCACCAGGGCAAGGTGTTGGTTTAGCTGCTTTGGGTTTTTGTGTCCAAAATCCAGACTTGGCTTTGGTTAAAAATGACGGTGGCGCTAGCTTTGTGGCAGGCAGCACGGGCACTTACACATTTACTGTAAGCAATGTCGGTTCGGCCGCTACCAGCGGAACGACTACGGTTAAAGATATTCTGCCTGCCGGAATGTCATTCACGGCACCGCTTACCGCTGGTGGCGCAAATGGCGGTTTATATACTTGTGCGGTTTCAACGACAACCACCACAAATGATACGGCCACTTGCACCACGACGACAGCAATTGCGGCTGGCGGCACGAATGTGTTTACTTTGCCGGTTGCGGTGGCATCTACGGAAGCCAGCGGCACAACGCTGACCAATAGAGCGAAAGTTTTTGGTGGTAATGATCCCAATAAAGTTGCTGAAGCAACGACGGGAGCGATTTCTGCTTGTCCTTCTGATGGCTTGGCGGGTGCTGTTGCCAATGCGGGTTGCGGTTTTGAGGCCACGCCTATAACTACGGCGGCAAGTGTCGTCATTACTAAAACTGACAGCAAAACGGTTGCTACGTCGGGTGGCACAAACAACTATGTGGTCACTTTGACAAACCAAGGGCCGTCTGTTGCAAACGGCGTGGTTGTTACCGATGTTGTAGGCGCTGGCTTGAGTTGCCCTGGTACCAACGCTGTAACTTGTTCGGGTCCGGTAAACGGTGCTGTTTGCCCAGCTGCGTCAACGATAGCTGTATTAACGGGTGCAGGTATTACCGTTGCCACATTGCCAGTGAATGGTGCGCTTCAGTTTGCATATACATGCAACGTCAATTAAATGCATCAGCCAATTAATCGCAGAAGCGCGATAAATTCAAATCCAAAAGTGATTACAAGTATGAGCCATCTCCTATCTTTTATCAAAACCAAAGGCAAAGTCGGCGCATTTTTTGCGTTTGCAGCACTTTTGGCATCTAACCAGCTGTTCGCGCAAACTGTGAATACGGTGACTGTGACGCGACCGGCGGGATTGGTTTTGACGTGTGTGGCTGGTCCTGCCGGCACTGGATTGTCTTATGCGAGTGGCGCTCCCGCGAGTTGTTCGGCAACGGATAGCGATTTGCCTAATCCCAGACTGACAGTCACCAAGACAGCCAGCCAAACACCTTTGGTGGTAGGCCAAGCGGGCCAGTTCTACACCATCACGATAGCGGTAGCGAACGGACCGACGACA
>JAYUJX010000682.1:0-2983 GCA_043764955.1 Polaromonas sp. | reverse complement strand
GCAAATCAATGTGCCTAGGCGCAATGCCACTTTCGACGAAAGTAGGGCAGGTGGACAACGCCAGCGTGGGCTGCGCGATATAGCCTTCTGGTTTGGCGATCAGTCTTGCACGGAAACCTTCAATTTGCGCTTTACTCGCCGCAGGCCCTACCAACATACCGTAGCCGCCCGCGCCGTGTACCTCTTTGACCACCAAACTGGACAAATTAGCCAGCACGTACGACAACTCTTGCGGTTTACGGCATTGGTAGGTGGGTACATTGTTCAAAATAGGGTCTTCGCCAAGGTAAAACTTAATCACATCGGGAATAAAAGGGTAGGTCGATTTGTCGTCTGCGATGCCCGTACCTACGGCGTTAGCGATGCTGATTCGGCCTGCGCGGTAGACGGACATCAAGCCCGGCACACCTAATGTAGAGTCGGCTTGGAACACCAGAGGGTCTAAATAATCGTCGTCAATGCGTCTGTAAATCACATCAACCCGCTGCGGGCCTTGCGTGGTGCGCATGTAAACCAACCCGTCGTCGACAAACATGTCTTTGCCTTCCACCAATTCCACACCCATTTGTTGCGCTAAAAAAGCATGTTCAAAGTAGGCGGAGTTGTACATACCTGGCGTCAAAACCACCACATTGGGCTCATCCACACCCACGGGGGCACTGGCACGCAGGGTTTCTAGCAGCAAGTCTGGGTAATGCTCAATCGGCGCAATCGGCATGGCGTTGAACACTTCCGGGAACAAACGCATCATCATTTTGCGGTCTTCCAACATGTATGACACGCCTGAAGGCACACGCAAGTTGTCCTCCAACACATAAAACTCGCCTTGCCCAGCCCGCACAATGTCGACACCAGCAATATGGCAATAGTTGTTGCCGGCCACATCCACACCCTGCATTTGCGGGCGGTATTGGGCGTTTAAAAAGATTTGTTCGGCAGGTACAGCGCCTGCTTTGATGATGTTTTGGTTGTGATACACATCATGAATGAACATGTTCAGCGCCTGCACACGCTGAATCAAGCCTTTTTGCAAGGTTGTCCACTCTTTAGATGGAATCACACGCGGAATCAAGTCAAAAGGAATCAGTCGCTCGGTGCCAGCATCGTCACCATACACGGCGAAGGTGATGCCAACTTGCCTAAAAGCCGCATCAGCCTGCGCCCGTTTACTGGCCATGGCCTCTGGCGAATAGCTTTTGGCCCAGCTTTGGTAGGCTTGATAATGATCCAAAGGCTGCTTACTTGATACGCCGTTTGAGGCCTTCAATTCGGCATTCAAGCCATACATCTCATCATAAAAAACCATGGCAACCTCTAGCTATAAAATGAACATTTGAAAAATATCGACACAAACATTGTCTCACCAATAAAAAGCGCTTTTCTCGACTAGACCCGCAGTGGATCTAGTTAAAACCCTAATTTGCGCCAACTACCTCACACTTTAACGACACTTTTATATGTTACTTACCAGCACAGAATCCCAACTCGTCCTCATCGACTACCAAACTCGCTTGCTGCCAGCTATTCATGAAGGCAACCACGTGATGGCACAAGCGCTCAAGTTAGCCAAAATCGCCAAACTGTTGCGTGTGCCCACCATTGGCACCGAGCAAAACCCCGACGGTTTGGGTCCAAACGACCCAGCACTGAGGGCGCTTTGCTCACAAACCTTGGCGAAGACGCATTTTGACGCCTGTGCCGAAGGTTTGGGCGATTTGCTGCGCGATATTGGCACACCTAAGCCATCTCCTAACGCAAGAAGCATACCTAAACACATGCAAAAAGAACCAGAAAACCAGCGTCAAACGATTGTGCTGGCTGGCATGGAGACGCATGTTTGCTTTTTGCAGACGGCTCTGTCGTTGATTGAAGAAGAGTTTGACGTGTGGGTGGTGACTGACGCTTGCGGCTCACGCACTGAGCGCGACCGCGATGCCGCTTTTGACCGCTTAGCTGGCAACGGCGCGGAGCTGGTGACTGTGGAAATGGTTGCGTTTGAATGGCTAGAGTCGTCTGACCACCCGCAATTCAAAGCTGTTTTGGATTTGATTCGCTAAACAGCAAAAGACAACTTAAACGCTGATTTTTTAGTTCGCGCGGCTTAATTGATACGACGGTAGAGAAGCACATCTTCGTTGTCGTCTGTAGGCCGGCGCACCTTGGTGACAAAGCGCCAAGGTGACATATTTAAGCTGGACAAGCTGCTCTCAACATCAGCATCCACAATCAGCCAAGTGCATTTTCCTTCGGGCGTGAGAAGTTGCAAATTCATTGACCCGTGGTAGGCAAACGCAGCTGCTTGCCCAGGGCTCAAACCGTATATTTGTACACAAGGCTGTTTGCCAATGGTTTCAGACACACGCCGCACCAAAGGCGCATAGCTTCGCGCAAAGTCCAGAATGGGTAGCCATAACGTCATTAAAAGCAACCAGCACAATGCCGTCCCACCCGCTGGCAAAACCATGCTTTTCCACATGGCGGTGCGGTGTCGCCCAACGCGCCAAAGCACCAAATAGACCCAAGACAAGGTGCCCAGAATCGCTACCAAAAACGGTAGCCACGAAAAACTTGGCTCGTATCCAGGTACCAGTTTATTGACCAGCATGATGGATTGTGACGATGTGCCGGTTTGCATCGTGATCCAAATGCCCCAAATCAACAGACCTACCACGCTGAAGAAAAACAGCGTAAACCAATCAATCAACGCAGACAAACGGCGCTCAAGTGTAGGTAATGCAAAAGCGGCGAGGGTGGCCATGGCGGGTAGGCCAAGCAAGAGCGCACGATCCGAGGTACCTGTAAGCAGCATGGATACAACAGCAACGCCGACAAACAACAAGGGCAGGGCAACATGCAAGCTGCTGTATTGCCTGCGCCAGCGCCATAATGTCCAAATCGCCAAAGGCCAAGCTGGCCACGCAAACCATAAAAGTAGTCGACTGGCGATTTGAGCCTCTTGCCAAGTCGCGCTGGGCAACGCAGC
>JAYUJX010000681.1:0-2992 GCA_043764955.1 Polaromonas sp. | reverse complement strand
ATGGAAACGATGCCCAAAGGCTCGTTTTCTGGACCTGACAAGCGCACTTCTGGCGCCATGATTTCACGGTTTAAACGGTGTTTGCGCTCTTCACGTTGGCGACGATCACGAAATTCAGTAGCGATGGTTCTAATCCTTAAAATTAATTAGCTATTATAAAAATAGCATCTTAGGCAGCAAATACGCCGGCTAGAGCCTGTTTTAACCTCTAAAAAAGGGATTTATAAACTTAAGCTTTAGTAGCAATGTCGTTGGCAAGTCTCATTTGAAAGTCTTGTAATGGCATCACTCCGAGGTCAACATTGCCCCTCGCGCGCACTGCAACTGCCCCCGCTTCCATCTCTTTATCGCCGATAACAACGATATATGGCAGCTTTTGCATTGAATGCTCTCGTATTTTATACGTAATTTTCTCGTTTCGTAAGTCTAAATTGACCCTAAACCCCTGATTTTGCAGTGTTTTTGCCACTTCTTTGGCATATTCAGCCTGCGAATCGGTGATATTGAGCACAGAAACCTGCATAGGGGCCAACCAAAATGGCAAAGCGCCAGAGTGTTCTTCGATCAAAATACCGATAAAACGCTCCAAACTGCCCACAATCGCGCGGTGCAGCATAATGGGGCGATGGCGGCCACCGTCTTCTCCCACGTACTCGGCGTCCAAGCGCTCAGGCATGTTGGGGTCGACCTGAATCGTGCCGCACTGCCATTCACGACCCAGCGCGTCTTTCAACGTGTATTCAATTTTTGGGCCGTAAAACGCGCCCTCGCCCGGCAAATAGGTAAATTCGCAGCCCGAGGCTTTCAAGCCTTCCGCCAGCGCATGCTCGGCTTTGTCCCAGCTTTCTTCAGAGCCGATACGCTTTTCAGGGCGCGTAGAGAGTTTGTAGATGATGTTTTTGAACCCAAAATCGGCATACACCTTTTGTAGCAACGCTGTGAACGCAATCACTTCGCTCTGGATTTGCTCTTCAGTACAGAAAATATGCCCATCGTCCTGGGTGAACGCGCGCACACGCATGATGCCGTGCAGCCCGCCCGAAGGCTCGTTGCGGTGGCAAGCGCCAAACTCGCCGAAACGCAGCGGCAAGTCGCGGTAGCTTTTCAAGCCGTGTTTGTAGATCAGGATATGACCCGGGCAGTTCATCGGTTTCAGGGCGTAATCGCGCTTTTCTGACTCCGTGACGAACATGTTTTCTTTGTACTTGTCCCAGTGGCCGGTTTTTTCCCACAGGCTTTGGTCCAAGATCTGCGGGCCCTTGACCTCTAGGTAGCCGTTGTCTTGGTAGATTTTGCGCATGTACTGCTCAACACCCTGCCACAGCGTCCAGCCCTTGGGGTGCCAAAACACCGTGCCTGGCGAATGCTCGTCAATGTGGAACAAATCCAGCTCACGCCCCAGCTTGCGATGGTCGCGTTTTTCGGCTTCTTCCAGCATTTTCAAATGCTGTTGCAGCTCGTCTTTGCTACCCCAAGCCGTGCCGTAAATGCGCTGCAGCATCTCGTTTTTGTGGTCGCCGCGCCAGTAAGCACCGGCCAGCTTCATCAGCTTGAAATGCTTCAATTTGCCAGTAGACGGCACGTGCGGGCCACGGCACAGGTCTTCAAATGCGCCCTCGCGGTAGAGCGACACGTCTTCACCCGCTGGAATGCTGCCAATTATCTCGGCCTTGTAATGCTCTCCCAAGTTCTTAAAGTACGCCACAGCCTCATCACGCGGCAACACGCGGCGGGTGACTGGCTCGTCTTTGTTCGCCAGCTCGGTCATCTTCTTTTCAATCAGCGCCAAATCTTCCAGCGTGAACGGGCGTTTGTAAGAGAAATCGTAGAAAAAGCCGTGCTCAATCACCGGGCCAATCGTCACCTGCGCGTCGGGAAACAACTCTTTCACCGCATAAGCCAACAAATGCGCCGTCGAATGGCGAATCACCTCCAGCCCATCCGCGTCTTTGGCGGTGATGATGGCCAACGTGCTGTCTTTGTCGATGCTGAAACTCGTATCCACCACCTTGCCGTCCACTTTGCCAGCCAACGCAGCCTTAGCCAACCCCGCACCAATAGACAAAGCGACATCCGCCACCGTGACGCTACTAGCCTCGTAGTCACGTTTGGAGCCGTCGGGAAGAGTGATTTGAATCATGGGTAAAAAAGCAGTGGTTTCATTGAATAACTCGATATTTTACCCCAACCCCAGTTTTACCCCACAAATATGAACCTAGCCGGCGTATTTATTGCCTAAGGTGCTATTTTATTTGTAGCAATATTGAGTTCAAAGACCACCAGAATAGCCAGATAACCATTCCGAAAACTCTTTTCTAATCAGATTGCGCTGCGAAACGGACGTACAGATTACATCAGCGCCACCATCGTATGGGTGATAAAGCCAATTGCCTTCCAAACTGAATATTGAAACGTTTCTGAGCACATCATCTGCTACTAGTTTCAATATTGGATCAAAAACTGCAGGAGACCAATTCCATTCACTTGCGAAAAAGTGCAGATAACACTCAGTTCCTAATTCACTATCAATCTCATGCAACGCAACTGTCTGCCAGTGTTTAGCACTAGGATCTAGCTCGAATAGATTGAAACTTGATCTACCAATATCCTTGACAGGCGTTGAATTTCCAGAATAGAAAGCAGTCATCAGTATTAACTTACTATCTTTGCATAAACGCGCGATTAACGAATTATGGCGAAAAAATACTGTTTGGTATTCCGATTCAGACTCCGCATATCGCTTAGATTCAGGAAGGCTGTGAAACCTGACCCAACGATCATTAAAAGTGGTTCGAAAGGTGTCAGCAATTGGTAAAACGCCAGAAAAATGGCGATTCCAGTGAAGTCCAAGGTTTTTTATCATTAAATATGAATGTGGCCAGTGTATTTACTGCCTAAGCAGCTATTTTATTTATAGCACTTTAAATCCCCCTCAATCCCCCTTTTTCAAAGTGGCAGGTAAGACACTTAGCAGCGATGCTTATCTTCTAGC
>JAYUJX010000680.1:0-2997 GCA_043764955.1 Polaromonas sp. | reverse complement strand
GACGCCTTTTTTCGTTTTGGATTTGAATATTTCGTAATTTTTAATTTTTCTAACCCAAGGAGTTAAACGCATGACTGACTTGATCTCTACCCCTGTACCCTCAGCGTCTTCAGTGCTCAGCCGCCGCACTGTTTTGCAGTCAGCCGTCGCCAGCGCCTTGGTCATCAGTCCAGCCTTACGTGCTGTCGCCTATGCCGCTGGTTCTGATGCACCTGAGAAAACCGAGATCAAAATCGGCTTCATTCCGTTGACGGATTGCGCCAGCATCGTCATGGCATCTGTGTTGGGCATCGATAAAAAGTATGGCGTCAAAATCGTCCCTACCAAAGAATCCAGCTGGGCCAGCGTGCGCGACAAGTTGACTAGTGGTGAAAACGACTTCACCCACATGCTGATGGGTCAAGCTTACGGTGTGCATTTGGGCATAGGCGGTGCTAAAAAAGACATGGCGGTGCTGATGACCTTGAACCAAAACGGCCAAGCCATCACGCTGTCGAAAAAACTGGCGGACAAAGGCGCGGTAGACGGTGCGAGCCTGGCCAAATTGATGGCTTCTGAAAAGCGCGAATATACGTTTGCCCAGACCTTCCCGACCGGCACGCATGCCATGTGGTTGTACTATTGGCTGGCGGCGCACGGCATCAACCCGATACAGGACGCCAAAGTCATCACTGTGCCGCCACCGCAAATGGTCGCCAATATGCGCGTGGGCAACATGGACGGCTACTGTGTGGGCGAGCCGTGGAACCACCGCGCCATCATTGGCGGCATTGGTATCACCGCGCAAACCACGCAAGATATTTGGAAAGATCGCCCTGAAAAAGTGCTAGCCACCACGGGTGAGTTTGCCAAGAAAAACCCCAACACCTGCCGCGCCGTGACGGCGGCAATTCTGGAAGCCGGCAAATGGATTGATGCCAGTCTGCAAAACAAGGTCAAGATGGCCGAGACAATTGCTGACAAGAGCTATGTCAATACCAGCGTGGACGCCATCAACCAACGCATTTTGGGCCGCTACCAAAATGGTCTGGGCAAGACCTGGGACGATGTGAACCACATGAAATTCTTCAACGACGGCACGGTCAATTTCCCGTATTTGTCAGACGGCATGTGGTTTTTGACGCAGCAAAAACGCTGGGGCTTGTTGAAAGACCACCCAGATTACCTCGCTGTGGCCAAGCAGATCAGCCAAATCGACTTCTACAAAGACGCCGCAACTGCCAGCAAAACGCCGGTGCCAAAAGACGTGATGCGCATATCCAAGCTGATGGACGGGGTGGTTTGGGACGGCAAAGACCCGAAAAAGTACGCTGATTCGTTCAAGGTCAAAGCGTAAATCTAAGCGTAATTTACTTGTTAAAGGAGAGCCACCATGCTTAGCGCTGTTTTTCATTCACCATTTGCTACGCACACTTTGCCACCTACCGGTAGGCCTGAGCCTGCTGCTACCGTTCGCCCTGAGCCTGTCGAAGGGTCTCAAACCAAGAAGGCTTTGACAGGCTCAGCCCGAACGGGGGTAGCCTCAGCCCCCTCGGGGGATGTAGAGCCGACTTCAAAAGCAGCTCGCACGCCATTCGACTGGCGTGCCATGTGGCTAGCGGTTTTGCCACCGCTGCTTGGTCTTGGCATGCTCATCGTACTGTGGGCGATTGTTTCTGCGGTGACGGCGGGCGGCATCCCGACACCGTGGGACACCTTCAAGCAAGCGGTGGTTATTTTCTCTGACCCGTTCTACCGCAAAGGCCCGAACGACCAAGGTGTGGGCTGGAACATTTTGATGTCGTTAGAGCGCGTCGCCGTTGGTTTCGGCTTGGCTGCAGCAGTCGGTATCCCCGTCGGGTTTGCGATTGGCCGTTTTGAGTTTTTGAGCCGCATGTTCAACCCGCTGATCAGCCTGCTGCGCCCCGTCTCGCCGCTGGCTTGGTTGCCGATTGGCTTGCTGGTGTTCAAAGGGGCCAACCCGGCCGCCATCTGGACGATCTTTATCTGCTCCATCTGGCCCATGATCATTAACACCGCAGTCGGCGTGCAGCGCGTACCGCAGGACTACATGAACGTGGCCAAGGTGTTGAACCTGTCTGAATGGAAGATTGTGACCAAAATCCTCTTTCCGTCCGTATTGCCCTACATGTTGACCGGTGTGCGTCTGGCCGTCGGCACAGCTTGGTTGGTGATTGTGGCGGCGGAGATGCTGACGGGTGGCGTGGGCGTTGGCTTTTGGGTCTGGGACGAGTGGAACAACCTGAACGTGAAAAACATCATCATCGCGATTTTCGTCATCGGCATTGTCGGTTTGATTTTGGAATACGCCCTGATAAAACTCGCCACCGCCTTCACCTTTGAAGAAGTTAAAAATTAGTTAATTTCCGTTCGCCCTGAGCCTGTCGAAGGGTTCATGCAAATGGCTCTGCAGGCTCAACCCGAACGGTCAACTGGAGAATCATATGATCGACGACCTGAACAAAAAATACATCGACATTGCCGGTGTTGAGCAAACCTTCAAAACCAAAAAAGGCAGCTTCTGCGCGTTGCAAAACGTGAACTTGACCGTTGCCAAAGGCGAGTTTGTGACGCTGATCGGGCATTCGGGCTGCGGCAAATCAACGCTGCTCAACCTGATTGCCGGTTTGACCACGCCCACCCAAGGTGCACTGTTATTGGGCAACCGCGAGATCAAAGGCCCGGGCCCTGAGCGTGCGGTGGTGTTCCAAAACCACTCACTGCTGCCGTGGCTGACCTGTTTTGAAAACGTCTACTTGGGCGTTGAGCGCGTTTTTGGTGCAGGCGATAAAAATGCTGGTGCACCTTCTGAAAACAAGGCACAACTCAAAGCGCGTACCGATGCAGCCTTGGCGTTGGTCGGTTTGACAGCCGCAGCCCAAAAACGCCCCGGTGAAATTTCCGGCGGCATGAAACAGCGCGTAGGCATTGCCCGAGCGCTGGCGATGGAGCCCAAAGTGCTGCTGATGGACGAACCTTTTGGAGCATTGGACGCCT
>JAYUJX010000679.1:0-11943 GCA_043764955.1 Polaromonas sp. | reverse complement strand
GTATTTATTGCCTAAGCAGCTATAAAAAGTATAGTAAAAATCAAATAAATCAGAACGCATGAAAATCACCGTCCGCGACGTCCCCCCCCGCGCCGCTTGGGCGCTTGAGCAAACCGGCGCGCACCCACTGCTGGCGCGGCTCTACGCCGCCCGTGGCGTGAGTACCAAGGAGCAGCTGGACGACGGTTTGGCGCTGTTGCTGCCGCCCAGCAGCTTGAAAGGTGTTCAGGAAGCTGCTGTCCTGCTGGCCGACGCCATCTTTCATAACAAGCGCCTGTGCATCGTCGCCGACTACGACTGCGACGGTGCCACCGCCTGCGCCGTCGGCATCCGCGGGCTGAGGCTGCTGGGAGCCAAGCACGTCAGCTACATCGTGCCTGACCGCGTGGTGGACGGCTACGGCCTGACCGCGCCCATCTCCCAGCGCGTTAAAGACAGCGGGGCAGACGTGCTGATCACCGTCGACAACGGCATCGCCAGTTTTGAGGGTGTCGCCACCGCCAAGGCGTTGGGGCTGCAGGTCTTGGTGACCGACCACCACCTGCCCGCTGTGGTCGATGGGGTGATCAAGCTGCCAGAGGCGGACGTCATCGTCAACCCGAACCAGCCTGGCTGCGGGTTTGAGAGCAAGTCAATTGCTGGCGTCGGCGTCATGTTTTACGTGCTACTGGCGCTGCGGGCGGAGTTGCGCAATCGCAGGGCTTTTGATGCGACTACTGCTAATTCCGTTCACCCTGAGCCTGTCGAAGGGTTCGCGAAGGCTTCGACAAGCTCAGCCCGAACGGAGATAAATGTAGCCCGGACGGGTCCTCGACTGGATGCGCTCTTGCCGCTGGTCGCTTTAGGCACGGTGGCAGACGTGGTGAAGCTGGACGCGAACAACCGCCGCCTTGTTGCGCAAGGCCTAAAACGCATTCGAGCTGGCGTATTACCTGCCGGTGTAGCTAGTCTTTTCATAGCAGCAGGGCGCAAAGCACCTGTTGCCACCAGTTTTGACTTCGGTTTTGCACTGGGCCCGCGCATCAACGCTGCGGGCCGCCTGAGTGACATGACGCTGGGCATCGAGTGCCTGCTGACCGACGACCCCAGCCGCGCCGACGAGCTGGCGCGCACTTTAGACGGCATCAACCGCCAGCGCCGCGAGCTGGAAGGCGGTATGCGCGAGCAGGCGTTTGTGATGGCCGAGTCGCTGTTTCAAGAGGACGAAGAGCCGCCCGCTGCGATTTGCGTGTTCGACCCCGAGTTCCACGAAGGCGTGGTCGGCATCGTCGCCTCGCGGCTCAAAGACAAGTTGCACCGCCCCAGTTTCGTCTTCGCCGCCAGTGGTGCTGCCGGTAAATCGCACGAACTGAAGGGTTCTGGCCGTTCCATCCCCGGTTTCCACCTGCGTGATGCGCTCGACTTGGTCGCCAAACGGCATCCCGGCGTGCTGCTGCGCTTCGGAGGCCACGCTATGGCGGCGGGTTGCACGATTTTGGAAGAGCGGTTTGACGAGTTTGAAGCCGCATTGAGCCAGGTCGCCGCCGAGTGGCTGGATGATGAAGCTTTGACCCGAACGATTGCCACCGACGGCCCGGTTGACCCGAATTACCTGAGGGTCGATTTGATTGACATGCTGGATCGCGAGGTTTGGGGGCAGGGCTTCGCTGCGCCCACCTTTAGTGAAGAGGTCGAGGTGCTGTCGCAGCGCATCGTCGGGCAAAACCATTTGTCGCTGAAGCTCAAACACCAGGGCCAGCCGATCGACGGCATGTGGTTCGGCCACACCGAGCAACTGCCGCCGCGGGTGAAACTGGCGTTTCGGCTGGATGCGGCGGAGTGGAATGGACGACGGACGATCAAGTTTTTGATTGAGGGCGTGGAAGGGGCATAATCGTTTAAGGGGTTTGATGCATCTTGATGGGTTTGCTTACATCGACGTGAAGTTATGCAAAGAAGGGCAAAGCCTTGTGAAGCCGGCCAAATGCGGTACTTTCATTTTTAGAATGACTTCAACAACAGCGAACAGTTTCAGAAACTGTGCTGATGTTTTTTCATTTTTTAAAAGGATTTTCATGAACTCTACCTCTAAATTTGCTCTTAAAACAACGCTAAAAGCTCTGGCCGTTGGCGTTTTGGCTGTTGCTGCTATGGCGGGAGCACAAGCACAGTCAACATCTGCCGCACCAGCTTTGACCGGCGTGTACGTCGGCGGCAGCGTTGGCAGCACCGCTATTACTGATCTGAGCTCAAAAGTCGGTTACGGCGGTTATGTGGGTCTCAAGCTCAATGAAAATTTCGCCATTGAAGCTGGCGCTCAAAGTTTGGGTAAATTCAGCGTGGCAGGCGCTGATGTCAGCGCATCTGCGTACAACGTCTCCGTCTTGGCTGGCGTGCCAATTGACCCAAAAATCTCCATTTATGGCCGTTTGGGCTACGGCAGCTTGACAGCAACCGCTGGCGGCACAACGGCTGACACCAATTCCGCTTTGTACGGCGTTGGCGCGCGTTACAACATCAACCAAAACCTGGCCGTTCGTGCTGAATACACCCGTTTGGCGTCAGACACGGGCACCTTTGGTGTGGGCTTGCAGTACGGTTTTTAATAGTCTATTTTTGCTTATAGCCGTTGTATTAATTGCCTAAGTAGCTATCAAAAATATAGTAAATTTGGGCGTTTGACATCGGATGAACCCAGTCCCGCCGTGCCGCGTCTGCCTAAACTCGCTACGCTCAAACAACGTCAGACACTGCCCAACGAGATTGGGTTCATCGGCGAGATCGCATCAGTCACCAAAAATACACAAGTCTTTCGCATAAAGCCTAAAATACTAGGGTGACTACCTACTTAAACGCTGACTTACATTGCCATTCCGTCGTTTCTGACGGCACTTTGACTCCTGAGGCGCTGGCTGCGCGGGCTAAGGCCAACGGGGTGGAGTTGTGGGCTCTGACTGACCATGACGAAATTGGCGGCCAGGCGCGGGCTGCGGCTGCGGCTGCGGTGAATGGCATGGCGTATTTGACGGGGACGGAGATTTCGGTCACGTTTGCCAATGAGACCGTACATGTCGTCGGCTTGGGTTTTGATGCGACTAACCCCATCATCGTCAACGGCTTGGCCAAAACCCGTGGTGGGCGCAGTGAGCGGGCGATGGAAATGTCGGACGGCTTGGCCAAAGTCGGCATCAAAGGCGCTTACGACGGCGCTTTGAAGTTTGTGGGCAACCCAGAACTCATCTCCCGCACCCATTTCGCCCGATTTTTGGTCGAAAGCGGCGTGTGTAAAGACACTTACGAGGTGTTTCGCAAATATTTAACTGAAGGCAAGCCCGGCTACGTACCACATGCTTGGGCGAAATTAGGTGATGCCGTAAGTTGGATCACCCAAAGCGGTGGCGTGGCGGTGATTGCGCACCCGGGGCGTTACAAATTCACGGCGAATGAAGAATTTGCACTTTTCAGCGAGTTCAAAACCCATGGCGGGCAGGGCGTTGAAGTCGTGACCGGCAGCCACACCACGGCAGAATACGTGGAATATGCGGCGGTGGCGAAAGAATTTGGCATGGCGGCGTCGCGTGGGAGTGACTTTCACAGCC
Organism: Polaromonas sp.; assembly: GCA_043764955.1. Lineage (GTDB taxonomy): Bacteria > Pseudomonadota > Gammaproteobacteria > Burkholderiales > Burkholderiaceae_C > Aalborgiella. Next base: position 8,365 of record JAYUJX010000679.1, on the reverse strand, counting down.
CCGATGAAAGCCGTATCGATTTGGGCACGCTGCCGATGCTGCCGGGTGATTTGACGCCGGTTTGGGAACTTGTCAAAGACAAAATTCAACCTGTATTGCAGAGTTCAGCGCAGGAAAAAGCACTGTGACGAGCATGGCTGGTCGCTTGGCCAAGCCGGGCATGGCGCTGGAAGGCATCGCTTGGTCTGTGGTGGCGGTGGCCTGTTTCGCGGTGTCAGACACGATCGCCAAATTTGTGACTAACAGCGCTTCTGTGCTGGTGGCGCTGTGGTTTCGTTACGCGATACAAACTTTTGTGATGTCTGTGTTGATGTTACCGGTGCGCGGCATGGCGGCGTTTAAAACCGCACATCCTAAATTTCAAATTCTGCGCGGCTTGCTGCTCGTGGTGACGACGCTGCTGGCATTTTTAAGTTTGAGCTTCATGCCTGTGGGCGAATTTACGGCGATTGTGTTGATCACGCCCTTGGTGATCACTTTGCTGGCGGGTAAGTTGTTGGGCGAAACAGTTTCGCCCCTTCGCTGGGTGCTGGTGGCGGGTGGTCTTGTGGGGGCCATGGTCATCATCCGGCCTGGGCATGAGGCGTTCCATTGGGCGTCGTTGTTGCCGCTGGCGTTGGTGGGGACGAATGCTTGGTTTCAGGTGCTGACCAGCAAATTGGCCAAAACCGAAGACCCTATGACCATGCAACTGTACACCGGCTGGACGGGTGCGGTGGTGGCGACATTGGCGTTGCCGTTTGTGTGGACTGAGCTACCTTCTTGGCCGCTTCTTGCTATGTTGGTGGCGATGGCTTGTTTGGTGACCGCTGGTCACTTCATGCTGACCTTGGCCTACCAGCGTGCGCCAGCGGTGACGTTAACGCCGTATTTTTACCTGCAAATCTGCTTTGCGATGCTGGGTGGTTGGGTCGCTTTTGCGCATGTACCCGATGCTTGGGTGATTTCCGGCATGGTGCTGATTGGTATTTGTGGTGTAGCGGGTGGCTGGTTGACGGTCTATGAAGACAAGAAGAACCAAGTCAATATCGAGCCCATCGAATAAAAAATCTGAAGAGAACATCGGTTGATAAAACTGCACCATGGCACAATTTTTTGAAGTTCACCCTGACAATCCGCAGCCGCGTTTGCTCAAGCAGGCCGTGGCGCTGCTTGCCAAAGGCGGAATCGTCGCTGTGCCGACCGATTCCAGCTACGCCTTGGTGTGCCACTTGGACGACAAAGCTGCGGCAGACAAGCTGCGCCAGATCCGCCAAGTCGATGACAAACACCATTTGACGCTGTTGTGCCGTGATTTGTCCGAATTGGCCAGCTTTGCGCGGGTGGACAACAAGCAGTTTCGCCTGCTCAAAACGGCCACGCCAGGGCCCTACACCTTTATCCTGGAAGCCAGCAAAGAAGTGCCGCGTCGCCTGAGCCACCCTTCGCGCAAAACCATTGGGCTGCGTGTACCGCAGCATGCGGTGCTGAGCGAGTTGTTAGCCCTGCATGGTTCGGCCTTGTTGGCGACAACGCTGATTGCGCCGGGTGAAACCGACTCTATCAACGACGCGCATGAGATTCGCGACCGTTTTGAACACCAGCTCGCCGCCATCATCGACGCCGGCGCGTGTGCCTCAGAGCCAACCACGGTGATTGATTTGACGCCCATGGATGGGGGCGAAGAGCCGGTTGTGATGCGTCAGGGTTTGGGAAGTTTGGCAAAGTTGGGCTTGTAAATTCCGACTTCATTTCCTGAGACAATGCAGCCATGGATTCCACAAACATCATTCAAAATATTCTTATTTACGCGCTGCCGGTGCTTTTGGCGATCACTGTGCATGAAGCTGCGCACGGCTATGCAGCACGACATTTTGGCGACAACACGGCTTACGCGTTGGGGCGCATCACCTTAAATCCGCTGAAACACATCGACCCGATTGGTACGATTTTGATGCCACTGGTATTGATTTTCTCAGGTAGCCCCTTTCTTTTTGGTTACGCCAAGCCTGTGCCTGTGCGGTTTGGTAATTTGAACAACCCGAAACGCGATATGGTGTGGGTGGCTTTGGCAGGTCCAGCGTCCAACTTGATCATGGCGTTGATCTGGGGCATTATTTTTTACTTGCTGAAAGGTTCGGGTGTGGATGAGCCGTTTTTCAACAAAATGGCGCAGGGCGGCATTTTGGTCAATGCGGTGATGTTTGCGTTCAACTTGTTTCCCCTGCCTCCACTGGATGGTGGGCGTATTTTGGTCGGGCTACTGCCTTACAAATACGCTGAGTTGGTATCACGCGTCGAGCCGTGGGGATTTTTCATCGTATTAGGTTTGGTTATTGCAGGCGTGATCAATGCCGTTTGGATGACGCCGATGATGAACGTGACCTACGGTTTGCTTGAGTTGGTGTTGTCGCCTTTGGCGATGTTGATGAAGTAATTGTTTAAGTGGTGAATGGCAAAATGAGTAAGCAAATTTCCCGTGAAATATCACGTGTGTTGACCGGCATCACCACTTCCGGCACACCGCATTTAGGCAACTACGTCGGATCGATCCGTCCGTCCGTTCGTGCCTCGTTGTCAAACGATGTGCAAAGTTTTTACTTCTTGGCCGATTACCACGCACTCATCAAAATTGGTGAGCCTGAGCGGGTGCAGCGTTCTACACTAGAGATTGCTGCGTCGTGGTTGGCGGCGGGTGTGGATCCTGAGCGCGTGACGTTTTATCGTCAATCAGATATTCCAGAAATCCCAGAGTTGACATGGTTGCTAACTTGCGTCACGGGTAAAGGCATGCTGAACCGCGCCCACGCCTACAAAGCTTCGGTTGATAAAAACAACGCTGCCGGCAATGACCCAGATGCGGATGTCACAGCTGGTTTATTCATGTACCCCGTGCTGATGGCGGCTGATATTTTGATGTTCAACGCGCACAAAGTGCCCGTCGGGCGGGATCAAATCCAACACATCGAAATGGCGCGCGACATTGCGCAGAGTTTTAACTACCGTTATAAAAACGACAGTAAAACCGGGGGTATAAACGGAAATACAAACCACTTCACGCTGCCCGAAGCGGAAATTGAAGCCTCGGTTGCCACCTTGCCAGGTTTAGATGGCCGCAAGATGAGCAAAAGCTATGACAACACGATTCCGCTGTTTGCGCCAAAAGCTGAGTTGAAAAAACTCATCGCTGGCATCGTGACAGATTCGCGCGCACCGGGAGAACCCAAAGACGTGGAAGGCTCAGCGTTGTACCAAATTTACCAAGCCTTTGCCACCGAGGAGGAGGCGAAGCTGATGCAAGACGCCTACAAAAACGGTATTGGCTGGGGCGATGCGAAGCACATGCTGTTTGAGCGCATTGACTCTGAGATCGCGCCCATGCGTGAAAAGTACGAGTCACTCATGAGCAATCCTGCGCAAATTGAAGCTATTTTGCTTAAAGGCGCGGACAAAGCGCGTCAAATCGCGACGCCATTTATGCAGTCCTTGCGTCAAGCGGTTGGCTTGCGGGGCTTGGGTGGTTTGCAATCAGTCGCAAAGGTAGAGAAAAAAGTTGTCAAGACTGATGTTGCAAGTTTCAAACAATATCGTGAAGCGGATGGCAAGTTTTACTTCAAATTAGTCGATGCGCAGGCGAATGTATTGTTGCAAAGCCATGGTTTTGACTCACCCAAAGAGGCTGCTGCAGCTATATCATCAATAAAAGACGCGGGCATTGATGCTTTTCCGCCGTTATCCAGATGGCTCCATCCGATCAATGATTATAATTTGCAACTAATTGTTAAATTTTTGTCACAAATTGTGTAATGCAACTTTCTGTAATGCACACTACAAAAAATTAAGATAGACTTGCTACTAAGGACATAAAAACACAATAATTTGTGTGGTAAGTTACATCAACAAAGTACGATACGATGTTAAGAGATTCAGGTGAATTTAATAACTTTAATTAAAGAGGTAATTTGTGAGCATATATGTTATCGACGACCACCCCCTGATGCGCGAAGCCGTTGGCATGCTGTTGCGTCGGCTACGACCTACCATGGAAGTCATCGAGCTTGAACGTTTGGGTTTGCTGAGTTCGGCCATTCTCGAACACGGTGAGCCAAGTATGTTTTCACTAGACCTCAAATTGCCAGACACGACGGGTGTTTCTGGTGTTAGGCAATTGAAAAACATGTACCCATTGATTCCGTTGGCAGTGCTTTCTGCATCACCATCTGGTGACTGGGAAGCGCATTGTTTAGAAGCAGGTGCCGATATCTATATTGAAAAATCGGCCGGTGCGACTGAAATTGGCGCAGCTCTCAAAGGTTTGTTACTGGCAGACGATAGCTTTGAAGAAACGCAAGTACCAGGTCAAAAGCTGTCAAAACGTCAAAACCAATTGCTGTTGTTGTTGAACAAAGGGCTGAGCAACAAAGATATTGCAGAAGACTTAGGCATCAACGAACACACTGTCAAAGTTCACTTGTGGCGTTTGTTCCGTCGTATCGATGTGAAAAGTCGTACGCAGGCGATTTTTTATGCGCGCCAACAAGGTTTGTTGCCACCTTGAATTTATTGTTTTAGATTCTGGCTTGTGCAGGGTAGCTCAATACAAAACATGCTGCCACGCCCGACTCTAGACAACATCGAAAATTTAAAATTGAGTGATTCGCACAGACGTGCGACGATAGACAAACCCAATCCAAAACCGTCGCTGGTACCTGAATGGTTGGGCGCTTTGTAGAACTCCCTAAACACGGCTTCTTGTTGGTCATTCGGAATGCCAACGCCCGTATCCCACACTTCAAATCGTAAGCCCTGCTTGGTTTGTTTGCAAGCTAATAAAACGCCACCTTTCTCGGTGAATTTGATGGCGTTCATCACCAAATTTCCCAAAATTCGTTTCAAAAGTTGGTGATCAGTGTCAATGTCAAGTTGCTTACTTCGAAAGCGCAGCTCTAGTTTTTTCGCTTGTGCAGCTGGTTGGTATTGCAAATCTAACTCACGAAAAAGTTCTGGCAGGTGAACATTCATCTTGTTGACTTTGATTTGGCTTGATTCAATGCGTGCCAAATCAAACAAACTGTCGAACATATTGATCACTGATTTTGTGGCTAAGCAAACTTTATCGGTGAGCACCGACACCTGTTCGGGATCCGACTTGAGCATACTGGCATACATTTCAAGGGCAAGTACAGGCTGACGAATGTCGTGAGCTGCGCTAGCTATAAGGCGATTCTTTGTAGCTACCGCTTGATTTGCGCGCGATGTTTGTGCTTTGAGTGATGCAATGAGCTTTTCATTGCCTTTGAGTAACTTCAAACCTTGCATATGTGATTCGTGCATTTTTTTCCCTGCGCGCATAATTAAATGCCAGAAAAAAAGCAGCAGCGGGGCCGCTACATACACCATGGATTCAATGGCTGCCTGCGTATTTACTAATAATCGCCCCAACATGCCAATCAGCAAAGTAATGACCATTGTGTTGATGAACAGTTTCATCGTATTCAAATGCGACGAGTAACTCGTTGTACTGTGCAGACCAATACCCGCCAAAATAAGCCAACAAATCACTTGGTCACCCATGGATGCCTGGCTGAAAAACAGCCAATCCAGCAAACTCCATAGAAGTGCAGACACTGACCATGTCCAAGAATATGCGTCTCGGAATTTCAGCTGTGCGTCATCGCCTGCTTTGTAGACATGCTGCATGTATTGCGATGACAGCCACCACCTGTAAGTGATGAAAACGGTTGAAATAAATGTCCATGCATACAGACCAGGCAAGTAGACGCTGTCATGAAGCAAGCCAAAAACCAGTGGTATCACAAATAGCGTGATGATTTGTGTTTGCCGTTGCATGGGCATAAACGTGCGAATACTCTCCGCTTCGAACCATAGGACATCGACATCTGTATCGATGGCATGCGTGGGCAATGTTGAATCTGGGTGATCAGCCGTAACTTGTTGCTGCAGGGCGGTAATTTCAGGAGGCATGTCTACAGTCTACCAACTAACAGTCCTTTGCAACATAGTTCCGAGGCTTAAATGCTACTTGGACGGATAAATAATACTTCATCTGGTGGAATGGTTGTAACTTTAGTACCCAGACAAACGTGCTGGATTCAGTACGTTCCAATTTAAGGTTGATTGAATTTGTAAAAATTTGTTTATAAACGCAGAAATCGCTTTTATACCGTGCGCTGTCTGACTATCCCCTTCTGGACTCGTCTTGCAAAAGTGTTTGATTGATGTGATTATTTATACGTCATTAATCAACTACTTGGATTTAAACATGTCAATTGTTAGTCACATAAATCAAAATCAAAATCAAATTAATCCCCACATTTCACAATCAGTATCAGAAAATCGCAGCAAACATATCTCTAATGCCGTCGGCCTTGCCTTCCCCTGGGTAACGGGGTTTTTGCTGATTGCGTTCACACCCGCAGAAATCGTACCTACTTGGTTTGCTTGGAATTTAGAGATGCTCTTCGTCACGCTCAGCTCGATTGGCTTGGGCGTTGGTTTTCACCGCCATTACACGCACCACGCTTTCAAAACATCCAAAGCCGGCAAAATGGTGCTCGGAATCATGGGCACGTGGACCATGCAAGGCTCCATCACCAGTTGGGTGGCCGACCACAGACGCCATCACCGTTTTGCCGATCAGCAGTTTGACCCACATTCACCGTGGGCGGACGACAACGGACCGATCACCAACCGCTTTGCCGGCTGGTTTCACGCCCATGTAGGTTGGAAGTTCAAAGGTGCAGTGTCTGATGAAAAGCGTTATGTCCCCGATTTGTTGAAAGACCCAGTCGCCATGTTTTTGACACGCTATTACTGGCCAGTCGCCATTTCTGGTTACTTGCTGCCGGGCGCGCTGGGTTGGATGTACGGCGGCTGGCAAGAATGTGCCACTTGTTTGCTGTGGGCCGGTTGTTTCCGCGCTGTTGTTTTGCAGCAGTTTGAAGGCATCGCTAACTCTTTGACGCACTTGTTTGGCTCCAAAGTAGAAGGCAGCCAAGACGAAAGCCGCGACAATTTGTTAATTACTTTTGTCTTGCTTGGCGAAGGCTTGCACAGCTATCACCACCAAAATGCGACGGTCGCGGTGAACCATCCCTCCAAATTTGATGTGTTTGGACATATGATCACGTTTGCCGAGTGTTTGGGGCTGACATGGGACCTCAGAAAAGGTAAACCCATGCTCACAGCGCCCGCTACGCCATCGCAGCAGGCGGGTCTACAGGGTGCGGTTACAATTTAACCACTGCAAACGCAGGAGAAGAGGCAGAGTGGCCGAATGTACCTGACTCGAAATCAGGCGTACCGCAAGGTACCGTGGGTTCGAATCCCACCTTCTCCTCCACAACGAAATCAAGGTAGCGCTCAAAGATGCAATGGATTGATACGCACTGCCACCTTGATGCGCCGGAATTCAATGGTATTTCAGCCTTAAATCCCTCATTAGCCGGCGAATTGCGGGCTTCATTACGTAATTCAGCAGCTATTAAAAACGTAGCAAAATGCGTTTATCCAGCCGTTCACCCATTTAACTTTCAAGCCGTTCGCGAACTTGCCCATGTGCATGGCGACGGCTACGCGCTAGGCATTCACCCACTGTATGTGAAAGATGCGTCAGAGGACGATTTGACGTTGTTAGACGTCGAGCTGGCACTGCGCTTTGAAGACCCTAGACTCGTCGCGGTCGGTGAAATTGGCTTGGATTTCTTCGTTCCTGAGCTGTGCGTGAGCCCGCTGCGCGAGAAGCAAATCCACTTTTACCGCGAGCAGCTCAAGATAGCTAAAAAGTACGACTTGCCTGTGGTCGTCCACGTGCGCAAATCTGCCGATGTGCTGTTGAAAGGTTTGCGCGATATTGCGGCTCAAAATTACCCATGGCGCGGCATCATTCATGCTTTTAACGGCAGCGACAGCCAAGCGGCTGCTTTTATAAAGCTTGGCTTCAAACTCGGCTTTGGCGGCGCGATGACGTTTGAAAGAGCGTTGCAGTTGCGTCATTTGGCCACGACTTTGCCGCAATATGCCATTGTTTTAGAAACCGATGCGCCCGATATGCCGCCACATTGGCTGTATAAAACCGCTGAACAACGCGCTGCTGGCGAGCCACAAGGCCGCAACGAACCCGCCCAACTGCCACGCATCGCACAGGTGTTGGCGGACTTGCGGGGCATCAGTTTGGAGGATGTGTCGCGGGCTGTATGGGAAAATTCTTTAAACGCATTGCCTAAATTGAAGAGTTTGCTATAAATTACATAGCGTTTTTGGCGTGATAAATCGTGACTTCTAAATCGAAGCGCGACAGCGCGGATTGAGTTCGAATAATACCTCAGCAGGTGTTTTAAATCCCAAACACTCACGCGGTCTATTG
>JAYUJX010000678.1:0-11972 GCA_043764955.1 Polaromonas sp. | reverse complement strand
TTGTCAGTCAGAGCCTTCGTTTGTTCAAAGATTTTATAAACTGCAAATGCAGCTTAAACCTGATTTATTTCGTCGTTTTGGTGTGCTTTTCGATCAACGCTTTCGCGCCTTCAAGCAATTTCTTGCCATCAAAGCCCTTTTTGTTCATGTCTTCCACCCATTCGACTTCAATCGCACGAGATTTACGGCGGAAGTTTTGTGCTTCAGCCACATTGACTGTGAAAATCGTGTTGTTACGGTCGCTGGCAGATTTGCGGCCAGCAATGTCACCCGCTTGCTGCGTTCTGCCCAACCATGCCGATGTTGCCATGCCAGAGTTGTTGTCAATGATTTTTTTCAAATCAGCAGGCAAGCTGTTGTACTTGGTTTTGTTCATGGCCATCACGAAAGTGGTGGTGTAAAGTGCGCCGCCAGCAGGGTCAAACTCGGCGTGGAACTTGGTCAACTCGTGCACTTTGACAGATGGCACAACTTCCCACGGAATCACCGCACCTTGAATCGTGCCTTTTGATAGCGCATCTGGAATACTTGGCAAAGGCATACCAACTGGGGTTGCACCCAAAGACGCCATGAGTTTGTTGACCTGGCGCGTTGGGGCACGCATTTTTACACCCTTCATGTCGTCCACAGATTTGATAGGTTTGTCAACGGTGTGAATCACACCTGGGCCGTGCACTTGCAGTGCCAAGACCTGCACTTCTTTGAACTCATCTGCAGCCATGGTTTGCACATATTCCCAATAGGCTTTCGATGTGGCTTCAGCGTTTGACATCATGAACGGAAGCTCAAACACCTCCACGCGTGGGAAGCGCCCAGCGGTGTTGCCCGGCAGCGTCCACACAATGTCAACCACGCCGTCTTTGGCTTGGTCATACAACTGTACCGGTGTGCCGCCCAATTGCATAGCAGGATAGGCTTCAAATTTGATGCGGCCACCTGATTCTTTTTCAACTTTGTCCATCCACGCTTTGTGCATGTTCAGCCAGACGTTGGACTGGGGCGACATGAAGGTGTGAAACTTCAATGTCACAACGGGCGCTTGCGCCAAAGCGATGGCGCTGGATGTCGCTACAGCTGCGGCAACACCAGTTTTCAAAAGGGAACGACGATTAATCATGCAAATGTCTCCAAGTTATTGATATGAAACGAAACTACAACGGATGAAACTATAACGGCTCACAAGTAAATCGGTTTACTGCAAATACTGCACAAAGTACAAGGAAATTGAGGGGAATAAGAGCAGCACAACAGTTCGAATGGTGTCGGTGATCAAAAACGGCATCACGCCTTTGTAACTTTCAGAAATAGGGACGTCTTGCATACCTTTACGTCCTTTGGTCATGCTGTTGACCACATAGACATTCAAACCCACTGGTGGTGCCAGCATGCCAAAACCAACCGTCATCAGCACCATGATGCCAAACCAAATGGCGGTGTACTCTTTGCTCATGCCGAAGTCCAAACCCATGATCATCGGGAAAAAGATGGGGATAGTGAGCAAAATCATGGACAACTCATCCATCACCGCGCCGAGCACCACATAAAACAGCATGATGGCAGCCACCACCATGACCGGTGACAACCCCCACGATCCAACCACTTGCGCCAGTTGTGAAGGAACTTGGGTCAGCGCCAACGATGCGTTCATCAAATCTGCACCCAAGAAGATCAAAAAGATCATGGCAGAGCTTTCCGCCGTGGCGTAAAAGCACTTTTTAAACTTGTCCCAATTCATTTCGCGTTTTATCAAAGCGGCTACAAAGGTGGAAAATGCGCCTACAGCAGCACCCTCAGTCGGCGTGAAAAAACCACCATAAATGCCACCAAATACGATGATGAAGATGGCCGCAATCGGGCCAACGCCTTTGATGGAGTCCAACACGCTACTTTTGATGACCTCGTCATGCTCTGGCGCGTGGCCAGGCACGAGTCGTACATAAATACCAATAGCAACCATGTAACCCAGCATGGCAATGATGCCAGGCACCATGGCGGCTGCAAACAATTTGGCTATGTTTTGTTCGGTCAAAATCGCGTAAATCACGAGTGGAACGGAGGGAGGAATCAAAATTCCCAATGTGCCACCCGCAGCTAACGTGCCCGTGGTCAAACGCCCAGAATAGCCATGCTTGCGCATTTCGTCATAAGCCACATTGGTGATCGTTGCCGCTGTCGCCACGGATGAACCGCAAATCGCGCCAAAAGCTGCACAAGCCAACACCGCCCCCATGGCCAAACCGCCTTTGAAGCGCCCCATGACGCTGGCGGCAAAGCCAAACAGCGCTTTGCTGATGCCGCCTTGGGTGGCAAAATGCCCCATCAAGATGAAGAGGGGAATGACCGATAAGTCGTAACTGGCAAACCGTGCAAACGCTTGCGTGTTCAAGAAGCTAGACAGTGGCCCCCAGCCTGCTTGGGCGACGTAGCCCACTGTACCTGCAACAAACATGCAAATCGCAATCGGCACACGAACTGCCATTAAAACCAACATGATGGAAAAAATGGCTAAGGCAAGTTGCAGGGCGCTCATACTGCAAACTCCGGATTAGCTTCTACGTCGTCTTCAGCAAAGCCGAAAATACCTTGGTGCAAAGCAATCAGCGCGGTAAGCGCCAAAGGCGGCACCATCGCCGCGTAAACAACATATTCAGGAAAACCCAGCAGCATGGTGCCGCTGTTGGAGCTGTAAGCATTCAGCCCGCCTAGTACGGTGCGCCATGCGACCAGAGCCATCACAGCAGCCAGCAACAAAGCACCGAAGCGTTCCATGGCTTTTTGTGTATTTATCGACGCTTTAGCGGTGAAAAAATCGACAAAAATATTGCCGCGTTTGAACTGGCACCAAGGCATAAACAGCGCAATCGCCGCGCCAGCAGCCACGCCAGACAGTTCAAAATCGCCAGAAATGGTTTCCCCCACGGTTTCGCGACCAACAATGCTGACGCACGTCATCAGCGTGATAAAGGTGAGCAAAACACCGGCCAAAATGGCGCAGAATTTGGCTAAATTTTCTAATAGTTTCAAAATAATCTTCCAAGTAAAAAAGCCTAATATGCTATATTTTTAATAGCACTTTAGGCAATAAATACGCCGGCTAAAGCCGAATTTTGCTAAAAAATGGCGGGTTACACCACTTTGACGCGAATATCCGTCAACCCATCAACATGGCCGTGCAAAGTATCACCGACATTGACGGCTGAGACGCCAGCTGGGGTGCCTGTGTAGATCAAATCGCCGGGTTGCAGCTCCCATGCGGTGGAGATGTGCTCAATGATTTCGCTCAAATTCCATATCAACTTGCTGACGGTGCTGCGCTGGCGGTCTTTGCCATCCACTTGAACATAGATTTCTGCGTTTTCAACATCGCCAGCTTGCGCGGCAGGCGTGATAGAGCCAATGGGGGAGGCGTGGTCAAACGATTTGCCAATACACCACGGGCGGCCAAGCTTTTTTTGCTCGCTTTGCAAGTCACGGCGGGTCATGTCTAAGCCAACAGCGTAACCGTAGATGTGCTTTTTAGCGTCTGCCGCTTTGATGTTTTTGCCGCCAGTGCCGATACAGGCCACGAGTTCGATTTCGTGTTGAAAATCCTTGGTCAGCGTCGGGTAGGGCACAGTAGCAGTCTCGCCAGCGTTGGCCACGACGACGGTATTGGCCGGTTTGATGAAGAAAAACGGTGGCTCGCGGCCTGTGAAACCCATTTCTTGGGCGTGTTCCACATAGTTACGACCGACGCAGTAAATGCGTTGAACGGGGAAGCGCGCTGTGGTGCCGACAACGGGGACGGATACTTGCTCTAGGGCGGGGATAACATATTCTGTCATGCTGTTATTGGACATTGGTAAGTCTTTCTTCTTTGTGTATGCCCAGCGCTAGGTGCACAGGGCGGTCTGAGTAACTGAACAGCACGCAGCCGCTTATCGAGGAAAAGCGGGCGGCGTGCCACGATGGAATCACAAAATGGTCGCGCGGTAAAAAATCAAATTGTACGATTTCACTTTTGTGCTCAATGTGCACTGAGCCAGAACCCTCAACCACGCTAAAAATCGCGCCATCGGTTTGACGATATGGCAAACCTGTGAAGCCAGCAGGGATGCGTTGCATGAAAGTCGCCATCGTCGGCATAGGTGCGCCGCCTGTGAGCGGGTTGATGTAGCGCAGTTTCACGCCTTCCCAAGCGTCGATAGGCTGGGATTTTTCTAATTGATGCAACGCTTCGCGGCTTTTGTCATAGGGGTAGCTAAAAATGGGCGAGGTTTGTCCCAGTGGCGAGTCGTAGGTTCGTACTGGCGCCATGTTGTAGCCAAACTGGGCAAAGCTGGTGCCCTCGGGGCGGGTCACAGCTTGCGATATCTCAGTCGCGTTTTCGGCAAAGCCAGCATCTAAATACCGAATCAGCGGAATATCCAAGCCATCCAGCCAGACCACGGGTTCAGTCGCATCGCTCCCGTGATCGTGCCACGTCATGCTAGGCGTGATGATGAAGTCGCCAGGGTGCATGGCAGTTCGCTCGCCATTCACAGCGGTGTAAGCGCCAGAGCCTTCGACGATAAAGCGCAGCGCGCTTTGGGTATGGCGATGGCTGGGGGCAACTTCGCCCGGCATGATCAGCTGCAAACCCGCATACAAAGCTTGGGTGATGGCGGATTGACCTTTTAACGCTGGGTTTTCCAAAATCAGCACCCGGCGCACAGCCTCTTCAGCGGTGATAACTTCGCCAGCACGCATCAAATACGGTCTGATTTGCTCGTATTTCCAGTGCGCGGCGACGCACGGCGTGTCGGGCTGCTTGGGCACAAGTGCATGCAATTCGCGCCACAGCGGCGTCAAATGGTGGGGCGCCATATCGTCGTAAAGCTGCTCCCGCTTGTCGTTTAATTGAACGTTTGTTTGAACAGTGGTTGTATGCATGGACGAATTGTAATATGTGTACTTATGATATGTATACTTAGTATTTATCCTAAGTAAAAACAATGTGAAGTGATTCCCACGTCATAAATGCGCGTATTAAACTCATCGCATGTCTTTAATTTACGATTATCACGCCGCACCGGGTCATTTGATTCGTCGCGCGCACCAACTGGCCGTCAGTATTTTTGCAGAAAATACGGTTGCTTTTGAGATCACACCCGTGCAGTTCGCCATGTTGAATGCTTTGGTGGACGAGCCGGGCGAAGACCAAATCACGCTAGCAGGCAAGGTCGCTTTTGACGCCGCCACCTCTGGCGCAGTGATTGCGCGTTTAGAAGCCAAAGGTTTGTTGCGCCGCGACGCCGACCCCAAAGACAAACGCCGAAAGTTGCTAACGGCAACCCTCGAAGGTGAAAAAGTCGTCATCGCCATGAAGGCGGCCGTGGCAGACGTTCAAGGTCAAATCATGCAACCTTTGAGCACGAAAGAGGCTGAGCAGTTGACGAGGTTGCTAGCCAAGCTGGTTGCTGGGCATGTGGAGACTTATAAAACGGGAGATGCAAGTTGACTGAAGTCAGAACAGAAAAACATGCCAGAGAAGAAATTTGCCGAGTAGGAAAAAGTTTGTTTGATCGCGGGTATGTGCATGCCACTGCAGGCAATATCAGCGTGAAATTAGATGCCGAGCAGGGCGGCGGTTATTTGATAACGCCTACTGATGCTTGCTTGGGTTTCCTTGGCCCCGCGCGTCTGGCTCGGCTTGACGATGCGGGTCAGCAAATCAGCGGCGACCGTGCCAGCAAAACCATCGCTTTGCATCGCCAGATATATGCCGCTAGCGAGGATAGCCCGACAGCAGCGCGTTGCATCATTCATACCCACAGCACACATTGCGTGGCATTGACATTAAGCCCATCACTTGCATCGCGGGAGCTTTTGCCTGCATTAACGCCCTATTTCGTGATGAAAGTAGGCCACGTCCCTGTGATTGCGTATCACCGCCCAGGTGACCCGCAAGCCGCACAAGCTGTAGCTGCTGTGATTGCGAAATATCAAGCCAGTGGAACGCCGATACGCGCGGTCATGCTTGACCGCCTTGGCCCCAATGTTTGGCATGACAGCCCAGCCACCGCCATGGCGACTCTTGAAGAGTTGCAAGAAACCGCGAAGCTGTGGCATTTGACAGCGGGTTCTGCGTCAGCACTATCTGAGAGTGCCATTGCAGAGTTGCGTCAGACGTTTGGGGCGTTTTGGTAAATGACTCTCGACCATTGAAAATACTATGACGATTCCATCAAACATCATCCAATCATTCGTACCCACAGGTAAATTACGCGCTTCTATCAATTTAGGAAATCCCATACTGGCTAATCGTGACCCCGCCACTCAACGACCAGTAGGCGTTTCCATCGATTTAGCCAACGCATTTGCACAGCGCTTAGGGGTTGAACTTGAGTTTGTGGTGTTTGATACAGCAGCCAAATCAGTTGAAGCGGTGACGCTAGAACATGCGGACATCGGATTTTTCGCGATTGATCCTTCGCGTGGTGAAAGTATCACTTTTACAGCTGCCTATGTGCTGATAGAGGGCAGCTATATGGTGCGGACAGACTCAAACATTCAGTCTAACGATGAGGTTGATGCCGCTGGACACCGCGTAACCGTCGGCAAAGGCAGTGCGTATGACTTGTTTTTGACACGTGAGCTAAAGCGGGCTGACATTGTGCGAGCGCCTTCATCGCCAACCGTTGTAGACGTGTTTGTTGAGCAAGCTTTAGATGTGGCCGCAGGCGTCAAACAGCAGCTTGAGGTCGATATCAAGCGTTTCCCCAATTTGCGACTCTTACCAGGCCGTTTTATGGTGATTCAGCAGGCCATGGGCTTGCCCAAAAGCCGAGGTGAAGATGCGGCAGAGGTCTTGCGAGGGTTTGTTGAAGAGATGAAGGCTAGTGGTTTTATCGTTGATGCCTTGGCAAGACACGGCATTCAGGGCGCTTCCGTTGCACCCCTCAGTGCATCAAGCTGATCTTGCCACCAGCTCGTAATGTTCCACATTAGGCGGGGAAGCAAAAAACGGCCCCACGATGGCGCGCCACTCAGCAAACAGAGGCGATTCACGAAAACCAACCGTGTGATCTTCCAGCGTGGCCCAAAAAATCTGCAAAATGTAGCGCTCCGGGCTTTCTATGCCTTTGTTGACTTTGAAGCCTTGAAAGCCTTTGGCTTTAGCGATAACGGTGGTCAAACCGCGCTCAATAGCTTCGTCAAAGGCTGCATGCTGGCCGGGGTGGATGCGGATGTCGGCTAGTTCTAAAATCATCTCTATTCCTTTTTAATTTAATCTACTCATCATTCTATGATTCTTCACAACTACTTTCGCTCATCGGCTTCATTTCGGGTGCGCATTGCTTTGAATCTCAAAGACTTAACCTACGAATACGCCTCTGTGCATTTGGGTAAAGGCGATCACAAATTGCCCGACTTCGTGGCTAAATCGGCGGATCGCTTGGTACCATTGCTTGAAATCGATGGTGAATCGCTCTCGCAATCGATGGCCATCATTGAATATTTGGACGAAACACATGCAAATCCGCCACTTTTGCCGCAAGATACATTGGGCAGAGCCAAAGTCCGCGCCTTGGCACAAAGCATTTCTTGCGAAATTCACCCCTTGAACAACCTGCGGGTGCTCAAATACTTGGTGAAAGAGCTAAAACAGGACGAGACGAGCAAAAACGCTTGGTATGTACATTGGTGCCGTGAAGGCCTGGAAGCTTTTGAGCGTCAATTGGCAGGAGATGCCGCGTATCGCATCAAGCACGGCCAAACCGCGAGTGTTTACTGCTACGGCAGCACGCCCACATTGGCCGATTGCTGTTTGGTACCGCAAATTTTCAATGCTCAGCGTTTTAATGTGCCATTCGACGGTTTGCCGTTGACGATGGCCGCCTATGACGTTTGCATGAAGTTAGATGCATTTCAAGATGCTCAACCCTCAAAATGTCCAGATTTTGAGGCCTAATTTCACAAATTTCCAGCATGAACCCTGATTGGCTCATCCCCAACTGGCCTGCGCCACCCCATGTGAAGGCAGTGTTCACCAGCCGTGGCATTTCCGAGCCTGGGTTTGCCAGCAAAAGTGGCGTCAGTCAACCACCGTTTGACGCGTTTAACTTGGGTGACCATGTGGGCGACGACCCCAACCATGTGATGGCGAATCGGCATATGCTGCAGGTTTTGCTCGGTGTGAAACCCATTTATTTGAAGCAAGTTCACGGTACAGAGGTGGTGACATTAACGTCAAAAGCGCCCCAAACACCACACGGCACCGTGGCAGACGCTTGCATCACTACGGAGAAAAAGCTGGCGTGCACCATCATGGTGGCAGATTGCTTGCCTGTGCTTTTTACGGATGCAGAAGGCCGATTTGTCGCCGCTGCACACGCTGGCTGGCGTGGTTTGGTAGATGGTGTACTGTGTCAAAATATTGAGTCAATTAGTACTCTAGCCGGCGTAAATATTGCCTATACAGCTACTAAAATAATAGCGTGGTTGGGGCCTTGTATCGGACCTGCGGCATTTGAGGTGGGGGCTGGGGTGAAGGCTGCGTTTGAAAAGGGCTTACCCAATTCTGAGTCGTATTTCAAACCAGTCGATGGCTCTAATTCAGGCAAATGGCTGGCTGATTTGGCTGGTTTGGCGCGGCTGCAGTTGAAGCAGTTGGGGTTGAGTGAGGATCAAATTTTTGGCAATGACAGCAGCATTGACTGGTGTACTGTGAACAATCCGTTACGATTTTTCTCGCACAGGCGCGACGCCGTCAAACTCGGTAGCAGCGGGCGCATGGCTGGCTGTATTTGGATGGAATGAGTCTGGATCTGGTGTGTTTGACAGTGATGGCTGCGCATCCAAAGCCTCTTTTTCCTTGATAGCTCGCTTACGTCCTGGCGAGCGCATTAGGTAAACTACCAATGCCACGGGCAGCAAACCATACAAAATAAAGGTCACAATAGCATCTAATACAGTTCCATTGGTGTTTGTGGCTTCGGCTACCGCCATCATGAGGGCGACATACATCCAAGCGATTGCAACGATATACATAGTTAGTTAATTAGGGCTAAATAGGAGCTGGGGATGTTTGAAAACGTGAAACTAGATTCTGGCAAACTGCTAGAGCTACAAAATCAATATCTTGAAGATACGGCCAAATTGTGGCAGCAATCGACCCAAGCTGCAACACAATTACCAGACAAACGCTTTGCCGCCTCTGCTTGGACGCACAATCCAGCCGCGCAATTTGCCGCCGCTGCCTATTTGCTCAATTCTCGCGCTCTGCAAAGTATGGCAGATGCGGTAGAGGCGGACGAAAAAACCAAAGCACGCATCAGTTTTGCCGTTGAGCAGATGAACGCAGCCAGCGCACCCAGCAACTTTTTAGCAACCAACGCCGATGCGCTGCAAAAAGCCATAGACACCAAGGGCGAGAGCATTGGCAAAGGTCTTCAAAACCTGCTGGCAGACATGCAGCGCGGCCACATCAGCATGACGGACGAATCGGTCTTCACCGTGGGTGAAAACGTCGCCACCACGGAAGGTGCCGTCGTTTTTGAAAACGAGCTGTTCCAGCTGATCGAGTACAAACCGCTCACCGCCAAGGTCTACGAGCGCCCGTTTTTACTGGTGCCACCGTGCATCAACAAGTTTTATATCCTCGACCTGCAGCCTGAAAACTCGCTGGTGCGCTACGCCGTGGCACAAGGCCATCGCACTTTCGTGCTGAGCTGGCGCAACCCGGATATGTCGATTGTCGACAAAACCTGGGACGATTACATCGAACATGCTGCTATCAAAGCGATAGCTACCGTGCAAGAGATCACGTCGGCTAAGCAGATAAATGCGCTCGGATTTTGCGTGGGCGGCACCATATTATCGACGGCATTGTCAGTTTTGGCTGCTCGGAAACAAAAGCCTGTTGCATCACTAACTTTGCTGACCACCTTGCTCGATTTCAGCGACACCGGCATTTTGGACATCTTCATCGACGAAGAAGCCGTGCAAAAGCGCGAGGCTGAGTTGTCAAAAAAGGATGCGCCAGCGCTGCTCAAAGGCCAAGATTTGGCCAGCACCTTCAGCTTTTTGCGTCCTAACGATTTGGTGTGGAATTACGTCGTTGGCAACTACCTCAAGGGCGAAACGCCGCCTGCGTTTGACCTGTTGTATTGGAACTCCGACGCCACCAACCTGCCAGGCCCTATGTACACTTGGTACCTGCGCAACACTTACCATGAGAACAACCTCATCAAACCCGGTAAAACGGTGGTGTGCGGTGAGAAGGTTGATTTGAGCAAAGTCGATATCCCAACCTACATTTATGGCTCGCGCGAAGACCACATTGTGCCGATAGCTGGCGCGTACGCTTCCACGAAAGTGTTACCGGGTAAAAAACGCTTCGTCATGGGGGCGTCTGGGCACATTGCTGGGGTGATCAACGCGCCCGTGAAAAACAAGCGCAGCTATTGGACGAATGACAAGGTCAAAGACAAATTCCCCGCCACCCAAACCGAATGGCAAGCCAGCAGCAAAGAGAACCCGGGCAGCTGGTGGACTGATTGGTCAGCTTGGTTGGCTGGGAACGCTGGCAAGCAGATTGCTGCACCAAAAGCGTATGGCACAGGCAAGCTGAAGGCTATTGAGCCCGCGCCAGGTAGATATGTGAAAGCCAAAGCCGTCTAGGAAACAGAAAACCGTTCGCGTTGAGCTTGTCGAAACGCTGTCACACACGTAAACCCTTCGACAAGCTCAGGGCGAGCGGATAGTTGAAAAAGGAAGAAAAAATGCAAGATATCGTCATCGTAGCCGCCACCCGTACTGCCGTTGGCAAATTCGGCGGAACCCTCGCCAAAACACCCGCGACAGAGCTGGGCGCGGCCGTCATCGCCGAAGTGCTGAAACGCAGCGGTTTGCAAGCTGACCAAGTCGGCGAAGTCATCATGGGCCAAGTTTTAGCAGCCGGTGCGGGACAAAACCCAGCGCGCCAATCGGTCATCAAAAGCGGTTTGAACCAAGGCACACCGGGTTTGACCATCAACGCAGTTTGTGGTTCTGGTTTGAAAGCCGTCATGCTGGCTGCGCAAGCCGTGGCGTATGGTGATTCTGAAATCGTCATTGCCGGCGGTCAAGAAAACATGAGCGCATCGCCGCACGTGCTCTTGGGTAGCCGTGACGGCCAGCGCATGGGCGACTGGAAGATGATCGACTCCATGATTGTGGACGGCCTATGGGACGTTTACAACCAGTACCACATGGGTATCACCGCTGAAAACGTGGCGAAAAAATTCGGCATCACCCGAGATATGCAAGACGCTTTGGCATTGGCTAGCCAAACCAAAGCCGCTGCTGCACAAGATTCGGGCCGTTTTAAAGACGAAATCATGCCTTTCAGCATCGCACAAAAGAAGGGCGACCCCATTGTTTTCGCGACAGATGAGTTCATCAACCGCAAATCCACAGCAGAAGGCTTGGCTGGTCTGCGCCCCGCGTTCGACAAAGCCGGTGGCGTGACCGCTGGTAACGCATCAGGCATCAACGACGGCGCTGCCGCTGTGATGGTGATGACGGCGGCCAAAGCTGCCGCACTGGGCTTGAAACCCTTGGGTCGCATCGCCAGCTTCGCCACCTCAGGTTTAGACCCAGCGATGATGGGTATGGGCCCAGTGTCCGCCTCCCAAATCGCTCTGAAACGTGCTGGCTGGAACGCACAAGACCTCGATTTGCTGGAAATCAACGAAGCTTTCGCCGCACAAGCCTGCGCCGTGAATCAAGAAATGGGCTGGGACACCAGCAAAATCAACGTCAACGGAGGCGCGATTGCGATTGGCCACCCGATTGGTGCGTCCGGTTGCCGTATTTTGGTCACGCTGCTGCACGAAATGGCGAAGCGCGATGCGAAGAAGGGCATTGCCTCGCTGTGTATTGGCGGCGGTATGGGTGTGGCGCTCACCATCGAACGCTAAGCATCGAGCGTTGATTCAGCGTTAAGCCGCATAAAAACAGTATTTTAG
>JAYUJX010000677.1:0-3013 GCA_043764955.1 Polaromonas sp. | reverse complement strand
GGTTGGCGGCTAAGCACCCGCGTGGTGATGCTTTTGTCAACTCACTGTCGGTTGCGGGCGTGGACGGAACAACTGTCAACATGACCAAGCGCGGCATTGCCGTCAACGCCATCGGCAACGCGCAGCTCAAAACCGGCACGCTGCGCGATGTGGCAGCCGTGGCTGGCTACGCCACCGGTAAAAGCGGTAAACGTTACAGCGTAGTCGGATTGATCAACCACCCCAATGCTAGCGCGGCGCGACCGGCACTGGACGCACTCGTAGAGTGGGCGGTCATGGATGAGTAAATTAAACAAGCCCGATATATGACTAAACTGCAAAAACGTGAATTAGCCGAACTGCTGGAAGCGGTTGACCTAGAAGCGCCGCTGGCACAACGGCACTTGTGGCTGATCGAGCTG
Source organism: Polaromonas sp. (assembly GCA_043764955.1). Taxonomy (GTDB): domain Bacteria; phylum Pseudomonadota; class Gammaproteobacteria; order Burkholderiales; family Burkholderiaceae_C; genus Aalborgiella. Next base: position 2,612 of record JAYUJX010000677.1, on the reverse strand, counting down.
TTCGCGTGGATTCGTGGCGATGCCAAATCGGTCAATGCCGCCATCAACCGCTTGCACTTGCTGCTGGACGTGGTGCAATCGCGCCCACAACTGCAAACACGCCTGCGCCAGTGGTGGCACCAGCTGCTGCAAATCGTCGATGCTTCCAGCTTGTTGGCGGACTATGGTTTTGCGCAGCGCAGCGCGTTTGTGAGTGAATTGACCGAGCGCATGCGCTTGAAGCTGCTGCCTGCAACGCCCGAGACGACAGACGCTGCCGTGCTCTTTTCCTTGGTTTTACCCCATAGTTTTGACCAGCTGTGGCTGGCCGAGCTGGATGAAGCGATGCTGGCTCGTATTGCAGACTTGTTAGAGACACCCGACATTGGTGACAGTGCCAGCACGCAAACCAGTTATTGGCAAAACACGGTTCTGGAAGCCATCACGTTTTGTGTGGGGCATATTCGTTCCAGCGGCTTCTCCCCCGAGTTGCGCACGCGCATGAGCCCCACCGCCGTGCAAAGCAGACCGTTTCATTGTTTGGATACAGATTTGGATACGTTGCGCGATGCTTTTTTAGCGTCTCGTGCAGTTGGTGCAGAAGATGACATTGCCAATGATGCGGCGCTGCAACGCGCTGCAACCGAATTTCGTGCCTGCTTAGACGACTGCCGCCAAGCTGCGGGCACGGTTTATACGCATTTGGACGAACACGGTATTTCCGTCAGCCTGGTTTTCCGCTTACGCGAGATGCGGGCACGGGTGCTTCGCGTTCGTGAGTTGCTGGATTGTTTGTTGTCGGACAGACCCAACAGCTACACAGCGAAACTGCTGTCACATTTGGTCAAAATTGGCGTGCATAGGCGAAGTGTGCGCGATTTGATCACCTCCAACACCACGCTGTTGGCCGCCAAAATGGCCGATCGCAGTGCCGAGACGGGTGAGAATTACATCACCCGCAACCGCGCAGAATACTGGGACATGCTGCGCAAAGCGGCGGGCGGTGGCAGCATGGTGGCTATCACGATTTTGGTGAAGTACCTGCTGCTGGCTGTGGGCTTTTCTGCCTTTTGGGGTGGCTTTTTTGGTGGCGTGAATTACGCGTTGAGCTTCATCGCCATTCAATTGCTGCACTGGACGCTGGCAACAAAACAGCCCGCCATGACCGCACCTGCCATGGCGGCCAAACTCAAGGATTTGACTGGCGACAACGAGGTAGCATCTTTCGTCGATGAAGTTACCCACGTGGTGCGCTCGCAAGTTGCCGCTGTGTTGGGCAACTTGGCCATGGTCGTCCCCTGCGTGCTGCTGATCAGTTATTTGATGCAGCTTGGCCTAGGCAAACCCTTGATTGACCACGCCGAAGCGCACCATGCTTTGGCATCGCTAACCTTGCTGGGGCCCACAGCATTGTTTGCGGCAGCGACGGGGGTGGTGCTGTTTTTATCCAGCATTTTTGCGGGTTGGGCGGAAAACTGGTTTGTGCTGCATCGTTTGGACTCTGCCATGCGTTTTAACCCGCGTATCACGGCGGCCATTGGCGCGGCGCGGGCTGACCGCTGGGCGCTGTTCATGCGCAAAAACATATCGGGCTTTGCAGCCAGCGTCTCATTGGGGATGATGCTGGGTTTGATACCAGCCGTTTCCAGCTTCTTAGGCTTTGGGCTGGAGCTGCGCCATGTGACGTTGTCCACAGGGCAAATCGCCGCTGCCGCAGCGTCCTACGGCTGGGATGTAGTGCATGTGCATGAATTGCGCGATGCTTTGTTGTGGGCGATTGCGGGTATTTTCGTGATTGGCCCGCTCAATGTGGGCGTCAGTTACTATTGTGCTTTTAGATTGGCGCTGCGGGCGCACAACGTCAGCGTGGGGGAGCGGCAACGTATTCGCAGCGCCGTGTGGCAACGCTTGAACCACGAACCACTGAGTTTTTTATGGCCAGCAAAAGAAGATAAGAAACCTGAAGTTGCGCCTGTGCAAGAAAAGAACAATTAAGAAAACTATTTGAGAATCTAGATGGGTGAATTTGACCTGATTGAGCGCTATTTCAAAGCACCAGCGCGAGCCATGCTGCCAAACGACGGTGTGGCACTTGGCATCGGTGACGACTGCGCCCTCTTGCAACCCACCGCTGGCATGCAATTGGCCATTTCTAGCGACATGCTGGTGGAAGGCAGGCATTTTTTCGCAGATGTTGATCCGTTTACCCTTGGTCACAAAGCACTCGCCGTGAATTTAAGCGATTTGGCAGCTTGCGGAGCTAAGCCGTTGGCTTTTACTTTAGCTTTGGCATTGCCCAAAGCTGACGAAGCTTGGCTTGCGGCCTTCTCTCGCGGTTTGTTGGCTTTGGCTATCGAACACAACTGCACACTCATAGGCGGTGACACCACGCAAGGACCGTTGAACATTTGCATCACCGTGTTTGGTGAAGTGCCCAAACAACAAGCTTTGTTGCGCAGCGGTGCACAAGTCGGGGACGATATCTATGTGAGCGGCACGTTGGGAGATGCGCGTTTGGCATTGGAAGCCATGCGAGGTCATTTAACGCTTACAGCCGAAGCTTTTATCGACGCCAAAGCGCATCTAGAAACGCCAACACCACGGGTTGCACTGGGCATGGCGTTGCGCGGCAT
>JAYUJX010000676.1:0-12076 GCA_043764955.1 Polaromonas sp. | reverse complement strand
ACATGCTGCGCACGGCGTTTGACCTCGGTATCACACACTTTGATTTAGCCAACAACTATGGCCCGCCGTATGGGAGTGCAGAAACCAATTTTGGCGAGCACATGCGGCGTGATTTCAAGCCTTATCGTGATGAGTTGATCATCTCCAGCAAAGCGGGCTACGACATGTGGCCGGGGCCGTATGGGCAAGGTGGCGGTTCACGCAAATACGTGTTGGCAAGCCTTGACCAAAGCTTGAAGCGCATGGGTTTGGATTATGTTGATATTTTTTATTCGCACCGGTTTGACCCAGACACGCCCTTGGAAGAAACCATGGGTGCACTGGCGACAGCGGTGCAACAAGGGAAAGCCTTGTACGTCGGTATTTCAAGCTATTCAGCCACCAAAACGCGCGAAGCGGCTGCGATGTTACGTGACTTAAAAGTACCTTGCTTGATTCACCAACCCTCGTACAGCATGTTGAACCGTTGGATTGAACCCGATTTGCTGGGTGCGCTGCAAGACAATGGCATGGGTTGCATCGCCTTTAGTGCATTGGCGCAAGGCTTGCTAACGAACAAATATCTGAACGGTATTCCAGCGGATGCGCGTATCAACAAACCAGGTGGTGGATCGTTCAAGAACGAGCATTTGAGTGCTCAAAATTTAGCGCATGTGCAGGCATTGAACGAGATGGCTTTGGCGCGTGGTCAAAGCTTGGCGCAAATGGCGGTAGCGTGGGTGTTGCGTGACAAGCACGTGACGTCAGCATTGATTGGTGCCAGCAGCTCTAAGCAAATTGTTGAACTGGTGGGTGCTTTGGAGCAATTGCCTTTTTCAACAGAAGAACTTGCCGCGATTGACCAACACGCCAAGGATGGTGGTATCAACCTGTGGCAAAAACCGTCAACTGATCAAGCCTTGACTTGATGAGTACGACGGTTAGTTTTGTTAGCCGAAAATTTAACTTATATAACCAGACAAACGGTAGCCTTGGCCACGGTAAGTTTGGATGGTGTCGCGGCCTAGTTTGCGCCGTAGGTGACTGATGAACACTTCCAACGTGTTGCTACCAATATCGTCATCAAAGGTATAGATAGCGCTTGTCAATGCTTCTTTGGAGTGCAAACGGTCAGGACGTGACGCCAAAACGCGCAGAATAGCCCATTCTTTGCCGGTCAAATTGGCAGGTACGCCATTGGCGGTAACGGTGTTGCGACCCAAATCGATTTGTAAAGCGCCACAGTCAAGAATCGCGCTGGCAGCGCCACTGCGTCTGCGCTCGATGGCACGCAAGCGGGCTAGCAATTCATTCGGATCGCAAGGCTTGACCATGTAATCGTCAGCGCCGGCGTCTAAGCCTTTGATGCGGTCAGCAATTTGGCCTTTGGACGTGATCATGATGATGGACGCTTGATCGGCTTGCTTGCGAATAATCGGCAGCAAATCTATACCTTCGCCATCAGGCAAAGACCAGTCAAGTAACACAGCACCCCAATTGGTTGTGGGCAGCAAATCTTTGGCGGTTTGCATATTTGGCGCATGCGCAACGGTGTATCCCTTTCCCGTCAGGAAAGTAACCATGTCGTTGGCAATTGCCGCATCATCTTCAATAAATAGTATTCTCATATATACCTGTAAGACTAATTAATTACTTATTAGACATTAAATATTAAATTGGTGAATATTACCTGAAACTCACCTAGATTGATACTGATAATGAGAACTTTTGTAATATTTTATAGAACTACAGTAAACAAATGTAAGTATTTACACGGTCTAAAACGTGACTTTTCACACGAAGTCAGCAGGATTTTCAGAGGTGAGTACTTGCTGAACCCATTCTTGTAGCTTGCTGGTATCGGTGCGCAAAATTTGTTGTTTTACTGTCAATATTTGTGCGGGATGCATTGAAAAACAGCGTAGCCCCATACCCAGCAAAAGTCGTGTAAGAGTTACATCACCTGCCATTTCGCCACACACGCTGACATCTTTGCCCTGCAATCTACATTGCTGAATCGTGTTAGCGATCAAATGCAGCACGGCTGGATGCAACGGGTCATACATGTGCGCAACAGCTTCGTCGGCACGGTCAATCGCCAAGGTGTACTGAATCAAATCGTTGGTACCGATAGACAAGAAATCAAAATACTTCAAAAACGTTGGCAAAATCAACGCGGCAGCGGGAATCTCAATCATCGCGCCAATTTTCACGTCACCGTAGGGAATGCTCTTTGCGTCCAATTCCGCTTTGGCTTGCTTGATGAGCGCCAAAGTTTGGTGGATTTCGCCCACGGCGCACAGCATGGGAATCATCAACTTGATTTGCCCAAAACTACTGGCGCGCAAAATAGCACGCAACTGCGTTAAAAACATATCCGGGTCAGCCAAACTCCAGCGAATCGCGCGCAACCCAAGTGCTGGGTTCAGGTGCGTGTCTTGCGCTTTTTCAAGGCGCTCTTGCCTGTCCAGCGGCTTATCAGCCCCAATGTCAACGGTGCGAATGGTGACTGGCAAACCCTGCATGCCGTCCAAAGCGCGTTTGTAGGCTTGGAACTGTTCCTCTTCATTCGGCAGCCTCGATTGACCTTTGCCGTCGCGCCCCATGAACAAAAATTCGCTGCGAAACAGGCCTACGCCCACGGCACCAGCATTGAGTGCAGCAGCTGCGTCATCGGGTTGTTCAATATTCGCCAGCAATTCAATTTTTTCGCCATCCAAGGTCACAGCTGGCGTATTGCGCAGCCTTGAAAGGCTGCCACGTTCAAGCTCACCTTGGCGTTGCTTGAAACCATATTCCGCCAAAATAATCGGACTGGGATCAACAATGACGACACCCGCATCGCCGTCGATAATCACCCAATCATCTTGCCGAATCAAGGTACTGGCAGAACGCGCGCCAACGACGGCGGGAATGTTCATACTGCGCGCCACAATGGCGGTATGTGAAGTTTTGCCTCCCACATCAGTCACAAAACCTGCAAATACGCTTTGCTTGAATTGCAGCATGTCTGCGGGTGACAGGTCATGCGCAACCAAAATCAGGGGCACATCTATGGTGTCATCCAGCAATAAGTCTTGCTGCCCTTTGCGGGGCTTGTTTTCACGCTTGGTATCACGTTTGGGGTGACCATCACCATCCACCAAGGGCAATGCCACGCCTTGCATGTGCCGCAAAATGCGCTCAACCACTTGCTCTAGATCTGCTTTGCGTTCACGCAGGTAAGCGTCTTCCATGTCATCAAATTGACGCGCTATCAGCTCTAGCTGCGTGGTCAGCGCCCACTCCGCGTTGTATAGCCTGTCGGTGATCCAATGCTTCACGCCATCTGACAACATGTCGTCTTGCAGCAGCATGAGGTGCACATCCAACATGGCGGCCAGCTCGTGCGGCGCTTCTTTACGCGACATTTGCGAGACGCTATGCTGCAGCCGCCCCAGCTCGTCAATCACCGCGTCACGGCCTGCGCGTACACGCTCAATTTCAGCCTCTACATCGCCTTCTTCAATGAAGTAATGCGCGACATCTAGTCGGCTAGAGGCGATTAAAACCGCACGCCCAATGGCAATGCCTTGGGCGACGGCGAGACCGCGTACGCTAAATGTCACTCGCCTTCTCCAAACTTGTCGGCAATCAGCGCCAAAATCGCGGCGCTGGCCTCAGCTTCTTGTGCCCCATCGGTTTCAAGTTCAACGGTTGCGCCAATGCCCGCTGCCAACATCATCACGCCCATGATGCTTTTGGCGTTGATGCGGCGCTCGCCTTTGGAAAGCCAAACTTCGCAAGGAAAGCTCCCCGCCAATTTGGTCAATTTAGCCGATGCGCGAGCGTGCAAGCCCAGTTTATTGCTGATGGTCGTGTTTGTTTTTATCATAAGTTTTAAGGGTTTGATTCTGTGGCGCTGTGACTGCAACGGGCATCACGCCCTGAATGCCGCCTGCTGATGCGCGCGACACCAGCATGTCCAGCGATTCGTGCCGATAGGTCATGGCGCGCATCAGCATGGGTAAATTGACGCCGGCGATGAGTTTGCAGTTCACGCCGTCCATCAACTTCATAGCGACGTTGCATGGAGTCGCGCCAAAAATATCGGTCAGCATCAAAGTACTGCCGTTACCGGTGGCTTTTGCCAGCTGCTGCAGCATGATGGTGGCGCTGGCCTGGGTTTCTTCCGCCGGCAAGTTAGGCTGCACATCAAAGGCGACGATGTGGGCTTGCGCCTCTGGGAACACATGCAGCGCGCAGGCGCGCAAGGCACTGGCTAGCGGCACGTGGGCGATGATGAAAATACTGTTCATAGCACCTAATTATGCTGTTGATCAGCCGTCTTTTTGGGGCGATTTTGACCTTGCCCATGCGAAATAGACGAAATACCCATACGACGCGATACAGCACACCAGAAATACGCCAAAAGCGCCTTGAAAAGCAGCCACCTCTCGCCAACCCAGTGCTTTGAAACCGTCAATCAACAAACCAATGCCCCACTGAACTACGAAAACGCCGGCAAAAAGCACCAAGTTATAGGCAGACAAAGCTCTGCCAGCTAATTCGGCGGGAAATGCCATGGCAATTGCAGGTTGCGACAAAGCCATGAAGGAGCATGCGACAAAGTACAAAGCCCACAAAATACCAACATTAACGCCTATATTAACATTAAAACCCTCCAAAAATGATGAATTTATACCGACAACCAGCGTATTTAATGCCTGAGTAGCTATAATTATAATAGCTAAAAAAATAAAGCTCAGTGGTAAACCATAGATCATCATTTTGTCTGAGCTGATGTTTTTGCGAACCAACCAGGGGTTCAAACTGCCCCACAGCCAAAAAGTGACGAGCATGACCACGTTGATGTAGAACAGCGCCGTTGCCGCCTCAGCCGTGCTGTAGCCGGCTACTTTGATCATCCACGGTGCAACCCACAAGGTTTGCAGCGCGATGACACCACCATAAAAGAAGAAGCCCATTGGAATCAAGCTGCGCACATAAGCATTTGACCAAACGGCGGTGTAGCTGTAATCAGGGGCAATGACTGGCTGGCCAGTCATTTTTGCTGCAGCATGCTCCAGTTTCCAAGCTGGAACCAATACGCTGATGACCACAATAGCTATGAATATCATAGCTGATAAGGCAATAAATATGCCGCGCCACCCCAACATTGGCATCAACCACTGGACTGGCAGGGTCGAAGCCACCATACCAAGCGAACCCGTCATCAGCATCCATGAATTGGCTCGAATTTGGCTGCTGGGAGGTAGCCAACGACGGTAACCGGTGAGTGGCGCCATCAAACAGGCGCTAACACCTGCGCCGCAAAACACCCGTGCAATGAGCAACCCCGCAAAACTAGTGGCCGTTGCAAACGCCAAACAGCCCAGTACCGCGACGCTCAAAAAGCAAACAATCACTTTTTTGGGGCCAAATCTATCCAGCCACTTGCCCAAGGGCAATTGCATGGCTGCAAATCCAAAGAAATACCCCCCAGCCAGCAAACCCAAATCTCGCGCTTGCAGCCCCAGCTCTAAGGTCAAAGTCGGCGACAACGTGGCCGTTATGGCACGAATCAATGTCGACATAAAATACGCAAAAGCGAATGCCAAAAAGACCAAAATGGCTTGTTTGGTCGGTAATTGCTGATTTTCAGCGCTAGGTTTTACGGCGCTGTTCATTGCAATTGCAGGCTTTCAAAAAATGTGGTGATCGCTTCATTGCTTGGCTGCTTGCCATACAAAGCGGCTTGGTACAGCGTCACACCTGTGGCTGTTTGCTTGGCAAACCACAGCATGTGCGCTTGGGTCGCCGCGCCAGTTAAGGTCACACGAGAGGCTGGCGGCCAAGCGCCAGCACCGGAAACGTTCGCGGCAGTCATGGACACGGGCCTACCACTCACATTTGCATCCACATTTACGCCTACATTCGCTACCGCAGCCGCCTGCCAAGCTGCCAATACCTTGGGTGCATCTAGCGGGTTGGCTAACGGTATACGTGACAAGGTAAAAGTTGTCTCATTTGCCACACAGCCCATCATGCTGAGATCAACCTGGATGTCGCTTAATTGTTGTTTTCGCGTCGCAGTGTCGGGTTTGCAGGGCAACGCCGCTTTTAAGGCGCTGCCGTCAGCGGCTTCCAAACGAACATCGCGCCAATTAAAGGTGGGCGTACAGGCGCAAAGCAACAGGATCAGCGCCGAATTGACCAGTTTTCGAGGTGTTTGAAAGTGTAAAAACATGACTTGATTATGCGTTTTTTAGAAATTTCACCTTAGCTTTGGGATTTTTCATATAATAGAAAACTTCGCAGCGAATTTGTGGTTCCGCGACGAAGGCGCTAATTTCTTCAAGAAATTTACGTAACCCTATCTAAGAGGCTCTCATTAGAAGAGCACCGACCGTAGAAAAGAACCCAGCAAACCCCTTCCTTTTAAAGAGAAAACTCATGACATCAACTTTCAGCGCAAAACCCGCTGACGTAGTGCACGAGTGGTTTGTGATTGACGCGACCGACAAGGTCCTCGGACGAGTAGCCAGCGAAGTTGCTCTCCGTTTACGCGGCAAACACAAGGCCATTTATACGCCCCACGTCGACACCGGTGACTACATGGTCATCATCAATGCTGCTCACCTTCGTGTGACTGGCGCCAAAACTTTGGACAAGATTTATTACCGTCACTCTGGTTATCCAGGCGGTATTTACCAAACCAATTTCAAAGACATGCAAGCAAAACACCCTGGCCGCGCTTTGGAAAAGGCCGTCAAAGGTATGTTGCCAAAAGGTCCATTGGGCTACGCCATGATCAAGAAGCTCAAAGTGTACGGTGGCGCTGAGCACCCGCACACGGCACAGCAACCTAAAGTGTTGGATATTCAAGGCATGTCTGACAACGCCTTCAAAGCCGCTAACAAGGGAGCCGCAAAATGATCGGTGATTGGAACAACGGAACCGGACGTCGCAAATCTAGCGTCGCCCGTGTTTTCATCAAAAAAGGTTCAGGCCAAATCAAGGTCAATGGTAAAGACATCGCCGAATACTTCGGCCGTGCCACTTCTATCATGATCGTGAAACAGCCGCTGATGCTGACGAACCACGCAGAAACGTTTGACATCATGGTCAACGTGGCTGGCGGCGGCGAGTCTGGTCAAGCCGGTGCAACACGCCACGGTATCACCCGCGCGTTGATGGACTATGACTTGACTTTGAAGCCTGAGCTGTCAAAAGCTGGCTTCGTGACACGTGATTCACGTGAAGTTGAGCGTAAAAAGGTCGGCTTGCGTTCTGCGCGCCGTCGCAAACAGTTCAGCAAGCGTTAAAAATGCATCAGTCGCAATTCTTTCGGAATTGCTTCTGTTACAAAGCAAAGCCGCACAGGTCAAACTTGTTGCGGCTTTGTCGTTTAAGCTGTCAATCACGTTTTTAACAAGAAATTCTTCGATAATCCTTCATGCGCTTTCGTCTGCTTCGCCGTCGTTTAACCATCAGTGCACCAAGTATGACGGTTCGCGGTGCTTTGCCGTGGCCATTACGCTGGTTTGCATTGGCGTTGATGCTGGGGTTTTCAGCCGCGATTGGTTTGTGGGCTTTTGAGTTTGGCAAAAGCATAGCCGGACTTGACCGTGATGCGAAAGAAGAATTACTCAAATTGCGCGCGGAAGTGATGCAGTTGCGCCAAGAAAATGACAACAACCTATCCATCGTCAATACGTCAGGCTTGACACTGGTGACCGAGAAGGCCGAAAAAGACAAGCTCAATGCCCAGCTCAAACAGCTGGAAGCAGACAACAGAGCACTGCGTGACGACCTTGGTTTTTTTGAAAAACTCACCAATGCTGGCAATGCGGAGAGTCTAGCTATTCGTAGCTTGCAGGTCGAACTGGTCGCAGGCGATCAACTCAAATGGCAAGCCTTGGTCATTCAACCGGTCAAAAATGCACCTGAATTCAAGGGTAAATTGGAATTAACTTTTTCTGGCTTGCTAAATGGCAAGCCTTGGACAATTAGCTTACCGGGCGGTGCCGTACCGCTGCAGCTGACACAGTACAAGCGTGCAGAAGGTTTGGTTGATTTACCGCCGCAAGTCATTGTGAAAGCGGTTTCAGCCAAAGTGCTAGATGGCAACACTTCTAAAGCCATATTGAGCATAAAGTTGTAAGATGCGAAACCGCGTAATTAGCGCCTGACCCCACCACCATCCTATCGGTATAAATGGAGCATTTATGTTTGCAAAAAAGAAACAACCACCTATCAAGAGCTTGATTGCCGTTGGCAGCCACATTGAGGGCAACCTGAAGTTCTCCGATGGTTTGCGTGTTGATGGCGACATCACAGGTGATATTCGTTCAAACTCAGATCACCCCAGTATTTTGGTGATCTCTGAAACAGCGACAGTGACGGGACAAATTTTTGCCGACCACGTCATCATCAACGGTTGCGTGAACGGCGCAGTGCACGCCACGCAAATGTTAGAACTACAACCTAAGGCGCAAATCGTTGGTGATGTGTTTTACAAAGCATTAGAAATGCATCAAGGTGCAATAATCACAGGTCTGCTGCAACCCTCCTTGCAAGTTTTTGATGCGGACGTGAAAACTATGCTCAAATTGGCTGCGAACAACTAATAAAACCACAGTAACCCTATCACTGAGCGTGTTTTTGCCTGTAATGGCAATTCCCGATAAAATTACTTAACTATTAAATTTCAACATTTTTGTTGAAATTCCTTTTTTGGAGATCGCCATGAGCGCCGTAGCAGAAAACATTCAACCCCAAATGCCCGAACCCATCGTCTTTACGGACAATGCGGCAGCCAAAGTGGCTGACCTGATCGCCGAAGAAGGCAATCCTGATTTGAAACTGCGCGTGTTTGTGCAGGGCGGCGGTTGCTCAGGTTTTCAATATGGCTTCACCTTTGACGAAATCACGAATGAAGACGACACCACCATGTCAAAAAATGGCGTGTCTTTGTTGATTGATGCGATGAGCTACCAGTATCTGGTCGGTGCCGAAATCGACTACAAGGAAGATTTACAAGGTGCGCAATTCGTCATCAAAAACCCAAATGCGACAACCACTTGCGGTTGCGGGTCAAGCTTTAGCGCTTAACTCGGGTAAATCGCACCCAAGATACGGGAGCCTAGTGCTCCCGTGACGCTTTTAAAGCTCGCAGTTTCACGCAAAATGGCTTTTCTGGCTAACCATGCAAATGCCGCTGCCTCGACCTGCAAAGGCGGCAATCCAAACGCTTCCGAGCTGGCAACCACCACAGCTGGCAACGCTGCTTGCAATCTCCGCATGAGATTGCCATTCAATGCGCCACCACCACAAACTATCAGTTTTTTGCCCTTGTTTGCGAAGTCACTTGTGTTTTTAGCGCAAGCCAAAGCTGTGAATTCTGTCAACGTGGCTTGCACGTCTACGGGCGTAAGCTCTTCGAATCCGAGCAAGTGCTGCTTCAACCAGACAGGATTGAACAAATCACGACCCGTGCTTTTGGGCGGTGTTTTATCGATGAATGGTTCGGACATCAGTTGCTTCAGCAAAGCTTGATTCACCTGGCCAGAAGCCGCCCAAGCACCATTTGCGTCAAAGAGCTGACTGGTGTGCAAGTGACACCAATAATCCATCAAAGTATTGCCAGGCCCACAATCGAAACCCAACAGGGGTTCATCTTTGCCCAAAACACTGAGGTTAGAAATGCCGCCAATATTGAGCACCGCAACCGCTTCGGATGGATGCCCAAACACGCCTTGGTGAAACGCGGGCACCAAGGGTGCACCTTGCCCGCCAGCGGCAACATCGCGGCTTCTGAAGTCGGCCACCACGTCAATTTCCGTCAACTCGGCCAGCAAAGCTGGATTATTCAGCTGCAAGGTATAACCCGTGCCATCAAACTCGCCTGGGCGATGGCGCACGGTTTGACCATGCGCGCCTATCGCGCGGATATCGGTGGGTTTGAGGTTTGCTTGTGTAAGTAACTGGGTAACAACCTGCGCATAAACTCGCGTCAAGGCATTGGCAGCCAATGCAGCTCTATGCAACTCGTTATCACCCGTCGAATTAAGCGCTAGAAGCTCTGAACGCAGTTCCGCAGGAAAAGATGCGCTGGAAAATGCGCAAACTTTGGCTAATGGGTCTGAGAAATCATAGATAACGCCGTCAACACCATCTAACGACGTGCCCGACATCAAGCCAACGAAACGCTCAGACATCTCGTTTATTCGGCGCTGGCAAGCCTCACAGACGCCGCTTGCGTCAACTGACTGCGCATAAAAGCTGAAGCCTTGTCAAATGCCAGCTTAGATGACGCGGACAATGGCTGTGCGCCACCGCCTTCAGCGACCAGTGTCAGCGGGTCTCTGTGCTCGCCATCCACGCGGAATTCAAAATGCAAATGTGGCCCTGTACTAAAACCAGTGGAGCCAACTGCGCCGATGATGTCACCCTGCTCAACCTTTTGACCTTTTTGTACGCCTATGCGACTCAAGTGGGCAAATAGCGTGCTTTTACCATCGCGGTGCTTGATTTCAATCACATTGCCATAGCCGCGCTGCACGCCGGCAAATTCAACCACGCCGTCGCCGACGGTGCGGATGGGTGTGCCTGTAGGCGCTGCGTAATCAATGCCTTTATGGGCGCGTTTGTCGTTGGTGATGGGGTGCACGCGAATGCCGTAACCGCTGGACATGCGGGTAAATTCAAGCGGTGAGGCCAAAAATGCTTTGCGCAGGCTTTGGCCATCAAAGGTGTAATACTGGCCTTTGCTGCCAGCAGCGTCTTGAAACAACACAGCTTGGTTTGATTTGCCGTTGTTGACAAATTCCGTGCTCAGCACCTTGCCGCTGCGCATGCTTTCGCCATCGGCTTGCAAATCTTCGTAAACGACAGACAAACGATCGCCCTTGCGCAAAGAACGGCTAAAGTCGATTTGACCCGAGAAAATCTCAGCCAGCTGCACGGCCACGGCATCTGGAATGCTGGCCTCGTCCGTCGCGGCAAAAAGCGATGAGCTGATGGTTGCGCTACCTAACGCTTGCACAGAAACCAAAGGTGCTGTTTCCAAGCGCGTAACAAAACCAGCTTCTGTACGCTCTATCGTCAAGCGTTGAAACGAATCGTCAGCGTCCTTATTCATCCAGCGTGCTGTTAGTTTTTGCAAACCACTGCTGCCGTTGGCTTCCACAGACACCTGACGACCGGTGCGTCCCATCAGCGATTGGTGCAAGTCTTTGTTGCTGCGCAAATAGGCTGCAGCCGCGCTGTCAAACAAACCTAAACGCTTTAGCAGCGTCTCAGCCGTGTCGTTAGAACGGGTCGTGGTCGTGCGAAACAGGGTTAATGGCGCAGCGGGTAAGGCGGCAGATGTTTGCTGCGCTTGCGGCAAATCTAAGTCTTCAAGAATCTCGCGCACAACCACATCGTTGCTGCTTGACTCAATAGAAGCCAAGGCAAACGCGCCACCGCCCATGGATAGCAACACAGCAGCAACTGCTGCAGCTAGACGCTTTGGGTGGCAGTGGATGCTCTGCACAACTTGGTTAAAAACTGCTTGCGTTGTACTTTGAAAATTAGTCAAATCGAATGATGCCTATGTACACGCATGAACTGTCAAGTAACTGCGTGGTGTTAGTAAAAAAGCGCCATTGGTGCATCAGTTAAAGAGCTAGACAACGACGGCGATAAAATGGGGTGCCTGTAGGCAACATCCTACAGTATAGCGGCATCACACATTTTTGCAAAATTATTATATGAATCAATCACATAGCTCACAAACTGATACAAATGGTTCACTTGCCGAGCTCTCGGACTCGGTCAAAGAAGCCTTGAGTATTAGCCTGCGCGGCTGTGACGAGTTGTTACCGCAAGCCGATTGGATCAAAAAACTGGTCAAATCCGAAACAACCAAGACCCCGCTGCGTATCAAACTAGGTTTAGATCCCACGGCGCCAGACATCCACATCGGCCACACGGTCGTTTTGAACAAAATGCGGCAATTGCAAGATTTGGGGCACACCGTCATCTTTTTGATTGGCGATTTCACCAGCTTGATTGGCGACCCCTCTGGCCGCAACAGCACCCGCCCACCGCTGACCAAAGAACAAATCAA
>JAYUJX010000675.1:0-12078 GCA_043764955.1 Polaromonas sp. | reverse complement strand
GCAGCCAAGCGGCAGCGGGGTGGGGGAAAAGGTTAGATAAATCGCGTTTGGGAATCAATAAATTGGCGCTGCCGAAGGTGATTTTTTCGTCTATTTGGACAGCGGGGCTGAACATCGCGTCTTGTAATACTCGCAGAAAAACTTGGGCGCTGGCGTCTGCCATCGGCGTGTTGAGTGCGGACAGACACAGCGGCTCAATCAGCTCTGCCATGACCCTGGGAGTTATCGCAGGCTTAGATTTTTGGCAAAGCTGCAACACGCTGAGGTGCTGCGAACAGCTAAACCCGCTGCGTTGCCAGCCCGATGCCGCCCGTAAAAGCGCCAATTTGTCGCCCCAAGTCCAGCCTTTTGCTGTCGCAATGCCCCAAGCAGCATCTAACCCGACGACCCAAGGCGCAGGCCAATCGGGGAGTTTCAACCCCGTTTTGTCGGGGAATTGCAGCGTCAGTGGCATCCGTAACAGCGCGTTCTCGAGGTTCACGCCCACGGTTTGCATGAGCTTCAAAGTCTCAGAATACGCGCCAATCAAGATGTGCTGGCCGTTGTCTAGCGACACAGAAGTGCCGTCTGGCAATGTGCTGGCGTGCGAGCCAGAAACGACTCTAGCCCGCCCACCTAAAGCATGAGATGCTTCAAAAACCGTAGCGTGGTGGCCAGCCTGAGTCGCGGCCACGGCAGCAGCCATGCCCGCCCAGCCGCCGCCTACGATGGCGATGTTTTTTGAAATAGTCATCAGAAATTATCTAGAAGGACTGTCGTTCCCGCGAAGGCGGGAATCCACGCGCACCACCATGGATTCCCGCCTTCGCGGGAATGACGGATGTTGTTTTTCAAACTTTGCCTAAAGCCTGAACTTTCCAAGCCAGCCACATTTTGCGCAAAGGCGTCAGTTTGATGTGTTGCGTCATCACCGCAAAATTATCCCGCTCAATCTCGCGCAGCAAGCTGCGGTAAATGCTAGACATCATCAAACCAGGCTTTTGGGTGCGAAAGTCAGCTGGCGGCAGCATCTGCATGGCCTCGTCGTACAGCCCATGCGTCCGCTGTGCCTGAAAAGCCATCAAAGCGGCAAATCGGGGCTGGAAGTCTGGCAACACTGTTTTTAGGTCGTATTTCAGTAGCTCGTGCGCTTTCACGTCAAACTGCTGCAGCTCGTTCATAGGCAGGTAAATCCGCCCCCGCCTCGCGTCTTCACCCACGTCGCGAATGATGTTGGTCAGCTGAAAAGCTTGCCCCAGTTTGTGCGCATATTCAGTCGTTTTTGGGTCAGTCTGCCCAAAAATCTTAGCCGCCACCTCACCCACCACGCCAGCCACCAAGTGGCAATAGCTCTGCAAATTGGGGTAATCCAAGTAGCGCGACTGGTTCAAATCCATCTGGCAGCCGTCAATCACGGACTGCAGATGCCGTTCTTCAATGCCGTAAGTCGTGCAAAGTGGCATCAGCGCCTTCATCACCGGATGAGTTGGATTGCCAGCAAACGCCTTAGCCACCTCCGACTGCCACCAAGCCAGCTTGGTAGCCGCCACGCCCGGGTCCACCATCTCATCCACCATCTCATCCACCACATCGTCCACCTCCCGGCAAAACGCATAGAACGCCGTGATCGCCGCGCGGCGTGGCTTGGGCAGAAACAGAAAAGCGTAATAAAAACTGCTGCCAGAAGCGGCAGCTTTCTGTTGGACGTATTGCTCAGGAGTCATGGGTAGTATTGTTGCATTGAATTTGAAATTCGAATATTTAGGGATTTGTTTGTGTTTACTATAAATAAAATAGCATCTTAGGCAATAAATACACCGGCTATAGCCGTATTTTAAAGTTAAAAAAGCTCTGAATGCGTACCTGTTCGTACAAACATGAGTAAATCGGGTTTGTGAGGAATTTGGTCTAGGCGGTAAATCAGTAGCCAGTCGCCGCCGATGTGGCATTCGCGGTGGGCCGCCCAATCGCCGACCAAGGCGTGATCCAGATATTCAGCAGGTAATGGCGCGCCGCCGTCTATCAACAAAAGCATCACCGTTTTAAGCCGCGCCACGTCATAGCGGCCGCTGTGTTCTAGTTTTTGCCAATCTTTGTGAAAGTCTTTGTGCAGTGCAAACAGGCGGGGAGGCTTCGTTTTTGCAGTTTTTTGCGTCGCTTTAATCTTGCCCATGTGCAGTTTTAGGGGCAATTTACTTTTTGGTGCTTAGTTCGCTGAATAAAGCATCGGTATCTTGAGGGATTTCTTGTTTTTCAAGCTTTTCATCATTGGCACGCATGGCTGCTACCCATGCATCGGCATCACGCATGGCAGATTGGGTTTGTGCATTGGGGATTTTGACGTCGAAAGGAAGCCCTTGGCGGGCTGCTATTTGTTTGAACATCATCCGAATAGCGTCGCTGGCAGTCAAACCGAGCGCGGATAAAACGCGCTCTGCTTCGTTTTTCAAGTCTAAATCGATTCTGCTTTTAACTATGGCTTCCATAATGACCTCTATTTTGTGTGCTCAATGTGGCTACATTTTAATAGTATTTGATAAATCTGTCAACAACGCGGTTACATCCACAGCGCCCGCCACCCAATCACCACATAATCCAGCTTCGTCAACTTGGGTCGCTTCTCCAACATCGCATAATCCAACGCTTTGATTTTGTCCAAGATGCGCAATCCACCTTGAACAACGAATCTGAGCTCCCAGCCGGCTCTACCCGGGATTAAATGCACTAATTTTGAGCCTTTTTGCATCATAGCCAGCGTATTTACTGCCTGAGCTGCTATTAAATCAGTAGTATTTTGGGTTTGTTTTAGGTTAATTAAGTCTGCGCGACTGACGTTGAATTTGGCACAGGCGGCGTCAGTCAGGTAAAACCGGCCACGGGGGATGTCTTGGCTGATGTCTTGCCAAAAGTTGATGAGTTGTAGGGCGGTGCAGATGTTGTCGCTGTAGCCTAGCGCTGTTGCATCAGTGATGCCGTAGAGATGTAACAGCAGGCGACCAACGGGGTCGGCGGAGCGGGCGCAGTAGTCGTGCAATTCGGCATCGTTGGCATAGCCTTGGCCGTCGCGGGTTTTGCGGATGTCTTGCTCGAAGGCGCTGAGCAAGTCGTCTAAGTGATTGATCGGTAAAGAATATTTGGCAATAGCTGTAACTAATGGAGTGAAGACTTGCGGCCAGCGGGTTGATGTGGATTGAGCTTTTGATGCTGCCATCAAATCAGCGCGGAAGGCGGCTAGCTCATCTAAACGCTGGTTTGCGGTGACGTCACCTTCGTCTGCTAGGTCATCCGCCGTGCGGGCAAACCAATAAATCGCGGCAATTGCGGGGCGTAAATGGGGTGGGCAAAGCCAGCTGGCTACGGGGAAGTTCTCGTAGTGGGTGATTTCTTGGGCAGATTGCGGGGCTGGCATGGCGATAGTTTAATCAGGTTAAAATAGAGGGCTAACCAATTTTGAGGGCACGCTTGTAACCATTCAAGCTGCACAGTTTTTAAGTTTTCGATGCGCGGGTGGCGAAATTGGTAGACGCACCAGGTTTAGGTCCTGACGTCCGCAAGGATGTGGGGGTTCGAGTCCCCCCCCGCGCACCATCGATTAACTGTTTTGTGATTCGATTTTCCGAATCTTTTTTTGATAAATAAGTGAGTACAACATGGCTGTGACCGTTGAAACCCTAGAAAAATTAGAGCGCAAAATCGTTTTGTCGCTCCCTACCAGCGTGATTGCGACTGAAGTCGATGCGCGCTTGAAAAAGCTAGCCCGTACCGTGAAACAAAACGGTTTCCGCCCAGGCAAAGTGCCTTTGAGCGTGGTCGCGCAGCAATATGGCTACTCTGTCCATTACGAAGTGATGAACGACAAGGTGGGCGAGGCGTTTGCCGTGGCCGCTAACGAAGCAAAATTGCGGGTCGCAGGTCAGCCAAAAATCACTGAAAACGAAACCGCGACTGAAGGTCAAATGACGTTTGACGCGGTGTTTGAAGTGTTCCCAGAAGTCAAAATTGCTGACTTGAGCACGGCTGAAGTCGAGAAATACTCTGCTGAAGTGACTGATGCTGCGATCGATAAAACATTGGACATTTTGCGCAAACAACGCCGTACCTTCGCCCAGCGCGCTCTCGACGCTGGGGCGCAAGACGGCGACCGAGCAACGGTTGACTTTGAAGGCAAAATCGACGGTGAAGTGTTCGAAGGCGGTAAGGCCGAGGCCTACCAGTTCATCGTGGGCGATGGCCAGATGTTGAAAGAATTTGAAGAAGCTGCCCGTGGCATGAAGTCTGGTGAGAGCAAGACTTTCCCCTTGGCTTTCCCAGCGGATTACCACGGCAAAGACGTGGCAGGCAAAACGGCTGACTTCATGTTGACCATCAAAAAGCTGGAAGCAGCGCATTTGCCAGAAGTGAACGATGCTTTGGCAAAGTCACTCGGTATTGTTGACGCGACAGTGGCTGGCTTGCGTTCAGACATCAAGAAAAACCTAGAGCGCGAAGTCAAAGCACGTTTGCTGGCTAAAAACAAGCAATCCGTGATGGACGCTTTGGTCGCCAAGGCTGAGTTGGACTTGCCAAAAGCCAGCGTGAAAGCTGAGCTAGACCGTATGGTTGAAGGCGCACGCGCTGATTTAAAGCAACGCGGCATCAAAGATTTCGACAAAATGCCAATCCCTGAAGACATTTTCCAGCCACAAGCTGAGCGCCGCGTGCGTTTGGGTTTGGTAGTCGCTGAGTTGGTGAAAGCCAACAGCTTGCACGCCAAGTCTGAGCAAGTCTCTAGCCACATCGAAGAACTTGCCGCCAGCTACGAAAAGCCAATGGACGTGATTCGTTGGTATGGCAGCGACAAAAATCGCATGGCTGAAGTTGAAGCCATCGTGATTGAAAACAACGTGACCAATTTTGTGCTGTCAAAAGCCAAAGTGGCTGACAAAGCGATCACGTTTGACGATTTGATGGCACAACAGTAATTAACTGAATTACACGTCATATTTGGGGCTTGTGTTTTCGGACGCAAGCCCCATGTTTTTTGGGTGCATTCTTTTGGTACAGTCAAACCTTGTCAACTTGCCGTACAGTACGTTTGTTTTGTACGCAGTTAACATACTCATCATTTAATTTGGAGTCTTCATGAGCAATATTTATTCGCAGTTCGGTACAAAAATGGCCTCTTATGCAGAAGCTCATACGCAAGAGATCCAAGGTTTGGGCATGGTGCCCATGGTGATCGAGCAATCTGGCCGTGGCGAGCGTTCTTACGACATTTACTCACGCCTGCTTAAAGAGCGTGTGATTTTCTTGGTGGGCCCAGTGAACGACTATGTGGCCAACTTGGTCGTGGCGCAGCTTTTGTTCCTTGAGAGCGAAAACCCAGACAAAGACATTTCTTTTTACATCAACTCCCCTGGGGGTTCGGTGTCTGCCGGCATGGCGATTTTTGACACCATGAACTTTATCAAGCCTGAAGTTTCTACGCTGTGCACCGGTATGGCCGCCAGTATGGGTTCATTTTTACTCATGGCTGGTGCTAAGGGTAAGCGCTTTTCCTTGCCGAATTCCAAAGTCATGATTCACCAGCCATCAGGTGGTAGCCAGGGTCAAGCGACTGAGATCGAAATTGCAGCGCGTGAAATACTGAAAACACGTTCACAATTGAACAAAATCTACGCAGAGCGTACAGGTCAAACACTGGCAAAAATTGAAGCAGACATGGAGCGTGATTTCTACATGACTGCCGATGAAGCCAAAGAATATGGTTTGATTGACGCCGTGATTTCAAAACGACCATAAAACGCCTGTTTTAGTGTCGAGATAAGGCCAATTTACGGCCTTATGGGGCTATTTCAGTACCTTTTTGGCATATCATCAAAGCAAGATTGCTTATTATTTGAAAAAGGTGCTTCTATATGGCCGAGAAAAAAGGCGCATCTGGCGAGAAAACATTGTTTTGCTCGTTTTGTGGGAAAAGCCAGCACGAAGTTAAAAAACTGATTGCTGGTCCGTCGGTGTTTGTGTGCGACGAGTGTATTGAGCTGTGCAACGAGATTATTCGTGATGAGCTGCCCGTTATCGCGGCAGACGAAGCGCGCAAAGCACGGGGCGATTTGCCTACGCCAGCTGAAATCAAAGCCAATTTGGACAATTATGTGATTGGGCAAGACGTTGCCAAGCGCACCTTGGCTGTGGCCGTATACAACCATTACAAACGCTTGCAGCACAAAGACAAGTCTAAAAAAGACGATGTTGAATTGGCAAAAAGCAATATTTTGTTGATTGGCCCGACGGGTTCTGGCAAAACGTTTTTAGCGCAAACATTGGCGCGTATGCTGGATGTGCCTTTTGTGATGGCGGATGCGACCACGCTGACAGAAGCGGGCTATGTGGGTGAAGACGTTGAGAACATCGTCTCCAAGTTGCTCCAAAGCTGCAACTATGAGGTTGAGCGGGCGCAGCGCGGCATTGTTTACATCGATGAAATCGACAAAATTTCGCGCAAGTCAGACAACCCATCGATTACCCGTGACGTGTCGGGCGAGGGTGTGCAGCAAGCGCTGTTGAAGTTGATTGAAGGCACGATGGCTAGCATCCCTCCGCAGGGCGGGCGCAAGCATCCCAACCAAGATTTTTTGCAAATCGACACGACTAACATTTTGTTCATTTGTGGTGGTGCATTTTCTGGTTTGGAGAAAGTCATTGAAAACCGCACGGAAGCATCGGGCATCGGTTTTGGTGCATTGGTTAAAAGCAAAGCCCAACGCAGCATTACCGACGTATTCAACGAAGTGGAGCCAGAAGATTTGATCAAATTTGGCATCATCCCGGAGCTGATTGGTCGCATGCCTGTCATTGCCACTTTGGCGGAGTTGACTGAAGACGCGTTGATGCAAATCTTGACCGAACCGAAAAACGCTTTGGTCAAGCAGTACAGCAAGTTGCTAGGCATGGAGGGCGTGGATTTAGAAATTCGCCCCTCTGCGCTGAAAGCAATCGCGCAAAAAGCACTGAAACGTAAAACAGGTGCACGCGGTTTGCGATCCATCTTGGAATTGGCACTGATCGACACCATGTACGAATTGCCTAATCAAACAAACGTCGAAAAGGTCGTCATTGATGAGTCAACCATCAATGAAAATAAACCACCTTTGATGGTTTATCGTGATATTGCTAAAAAAGCATAAATTTTGAATTTAATCAAGGCTACTGATGTCCGCACCTATTGCATTACCTGCTGAACCCTTAGATTTGCCCTTGTTGCCATTGCGCGATGTGGTGGTCTTTCCGCACATGGTTATTCCACTGTTTGTGGGGCGCCCAAAAAGTATCAAAGCATTAGAGCTGGCGATGGCGGCTGAGCGTCGCATCATGCTAGTTGCGCAAAAAACGGCTGCCAAAGACGAGCCCTCTGTCGCAGACATGTTTGATGTGGGCTGTGTCTCTACCATTTTGCAAATGTTGAAACTACCAGATGGCACAGTCAAGGTGTTGGTTGAAGGTCAGCAGCGCGCGACTGTGAACCGTGTTGATGATGCTGAAACGCACTTCACCGCCAATATCACGCCGATAGAAACACAAGACCTCAAGCTGAATGCTAAAGGCGAGAAAACACCTGAAATCGAAGCTTTGCGCCGCGTGGTGATGCAGCAGTTTGACCAGTACGTCAAGTTGAACAAAAAAATCCCGCCAGAAATTTTAAGCTCGATTTCCAGCATCGATGACCCAGGTCGTTTAGCTGACACGATTGCTGCACACTTGCCTTTGAAGCTTGAAAACAAGCAAGTCATTCTTGATTTGTCTGACATCAAAGGACGCTTGGAAAGCCTGTTCGGGCAAATCGAGCGTGAAGTTGATATTTTGAATGTCGACAAAAAAATCCGTGGTCGTGTCAAACGCCAAATGGAAAAAAACCAGCGCGATTTTTACTTGAACGAACAAGTTAAAGCGATTCAAAAAGAATTAGGCGACGGCGAAGAGGGCGCTGATTTTGATGATCTTGGCAAGAAAATAAAACTTGCCAAAATGAGCAAGGAAGCTTTGAAAAAGGCTGAGGGCGAGCTCAAAAAACTCAAATTGATGTCGCCCATGTCTGCTGAAGCTACTGTGGTGCGCAATTACATCGATGTGTTGATTGGTTTGCCTTGGGCGAAGAAAACGAAAATCAAGCACGATTTGCCAGAAGCAGAAAAGGTATTGAACGCAGACCATTACGGTTTAGACAAAGTCAAAGATCGTATTTTGGAATATCTCGCGGTACAGCAGCGCGTTGATAAAGTCAAAGCGCCAATTTTGTGTTTGGTCGGTCCGCCTGGCGTTGGTAAAACATCTTTGGGGCAATCGATTGCTAAAGCCACGGGTCGTAAATTTGTACGTATGGCCTTGGGTGGTATGCGTGATGAGGCGGAAATTCGTGGTCATAGACGTACCTACATTGGCGCTTTGCCAGGCAAAGTACTATCAAATTTGAGTAAAGTCGGCACACGCAACCCGTTGTTCTTGCTGGATGAAATAGACAAACTGGGTACAGAATACCGTGGCGACCCGTCAAGTGCGTTGCTTGAGGTGTTAGATCCAGAGCAAAACCATACGTTTGCCGACCATTATGTTGAAGTTGATTTCGATTTGAGTGACGTGATGTTTGTTGCCACCTCAAACTCGATGAATATTCCTTCGGCTCTGCTAGACCGAATGGAAGTGATTCGTTTGGCGGGCTATACCGAAGACGAAAAAACCAATATTGCCATCACGTATTTGTTGCCTAAACAAATGTCAAACAATGGTGTGAAAACCAGCGAGTTAAAAATCCCCTATGAAACGGTGCGTGATATTGTTCGCTACTACACGCGTGAAGCTGGCGTTCGATCTTTAGAGCGCGAGTTGTCAAAAATTTGCCGCAAAGTCGTCAAAGGTTTGTTGCTCAAGA
The DNA here is from genome assembly GCA_043764955.1 of Polaromonas sp. Lineage (GTDB taxonomy): Bacteria > Pseudomonadota > Gammaproteobacteria > Burkholderiales > Burkholderiaceae_C > Aalborgiella. The sequence goes on along the minus strand of JAYUJX010000675.1, from coordinate 3,191 downwards.
CATACAAAGCCCCCGTCACAGTGACGCCAGACAATCTCAACGATTATTTGGGCGTACGCAAATTTAGTTATGGGCGTGCAGAAGAGCAAAACCAAATCGGACAAGTGGTTGGTTTGGCTTGGACTGAAGTGGGTGGTGATTTGCTGACCATTGAAGCGGCTATCATGCCGGGCAAGGGTGTGATCACACGTACGGGTTCGCTGGGGGATGTGATGAAGGAGTCCGTCGAAGCAGCGCGCACCGTGGTTCGTAGTCGTGCTAAGCGCTTGGGCATCAAAGAAGAGATGTTTGAGAAACGCGATATTCATATTCACGTGCCTGATGGCGCAACACCCAAAGATGGCCCCAGTGCGGGTGCAGCGATGACGACGGCGTTTGTGTCAGCGTTGACGGGCATTCCCGTTCGTGGCGATGTGGCGATGACGGGCGAGATTACCTTGCGTGGAGAGGTCACGGCTATTGGTGGCTTGAAAGAAAAACTGTTAGCTGCTTTGCGCGGTGGTATCAAGACCGTATTGATACCAGAAGAGAATGCCAAGGACTTGCAAGAGATTCCTGAGAATGTGAAAAACGGTTTGGAAATTGTGCCAGTTCGCTGGATAGACAAAGTGCTGGAATTGGCACTTGAGCGCATGCCAACGCCTTTGGTCGAAATGGATCCAATCGTTGATGCGGTCGCCGCCGCAGCAAGCCTATCAGCAACTCAATCTGTATCGACTGAATCTATCAAACATTAATTTGAAAATTTTAAAAAGGCGAAAAAAATAGGCTATAATATGTTTATCGATATGCGGGAATAGCTCAGTTGGTAGAGCGCAACCTTGCCAAGGTTGAGGTCGAGAGTTCGAGACTCTTTTCCCGCTCCAATTTTTCAAAAAAGGGAAGCTTATGCTTCCCTTTTTTGTATGACTTCTTTATGTAGTGGTGATGCAATCAATATAAAAAGCAAATGCTAGAATATTGACGCATTTCCTAAAGTTTTTTGGCGCAGTAACAAAGCGGTTATGTACCGGATTGCAAATCCGAGTAGGTCGGTTCGACTCCGGCCTGCGCCTCCAAATTGCTCGGCTATGTGTTTTTACGCATAGTTTGACAGCCTCGATGGTGGAATAGGTAGACACAGCGGACTTAAAATCCGCCGCTTTCGTTCATAGCGGGCGTGCCGGTTCGATTCCGGCTCGAGGCACCACCAACAAACAATCCATTTTTGCAAAATTCTCATCAAAAATAAATTGAATATTCGTATTCAATATCGATGTATGATTTGCATAATCATTTGCTCAACCTTAGTTTTATGACCCGCTACAACGCTCCTTTTGAAATTCATGTGCATGGCCAAGTTGCACTGCTGCCTAGCGTCAAATTTGAGCAAATTCAAGATGCGTTGAAACCGCTTTGGAGCTACTCGGGTGCGCGCTCATTGTCAGATGGCGCAGGTAGTTCGTATGAAGAAGAGCCAGGGATCAAATTTGATGCAACTGAGCATCTTCTGCAAATGTGCTGGACCGTACCGGGTGACGAAGATTTTCGCCAGTCCCTAGACGAAATGTGTATGAATCTGAATGAGATTGCAGAAACCGGCGCAGCGATTGAAGTGACGTTTTACGACACCGAGTTTGATGACGAAGACCGTGAAGAAGATCCGAGTGTTGAAGATGATTCACGCGATGATTTTTTGATGTTGTTTGTTGGCCCAACACCAGCTGCGATCATGCAAGTGCAGCGCGATTTGTTGGTACAAGACGTCGTAAACCTGATGGAGCGTCATTTTGATGGCTCCGAATTGGCCGGTGTCGTGGCAGAGGTTGATAAACTGTTTACAGAGCGTTTTGATGCCTTGGTCAACTCTCTTGAATTGGGTAAACCACCGCGTGGTAGTGGTGGTGCTGGCGGCTCAGCGCATGGCGGTGGTGGTCGCCGCCCTAAACATTTGCATTGAAATAACGACACTGAAGTAACAAAGCTGTGGCTCTCTTCTCCCAAGATTCACTGAACCCTGGCGTTAAAAAGCGCGAAGTTTTTGGCTGGGCGATGTACGACTTTGCCAACTCGGGTTACACCACGGTTGTAATTACTGCCGTATTTGCTGCGTATTTTGTTGGGGGCATTGCGCAGAAGGCTGAATGGGCAACCTTTGCGTGGACGGCGGCGCTTAGCGTGTCTTACGCTATCGTCATGCTGACCATGCCAAGTCTAGGCGCGTATGCAGACATGCATGCTGCGAAAAAACGACTGTTAGTTTTAACCACAATTGCATGCGTCATTGCCACTGCAGCCTTAGCTTTTGCAGGGCCAGGAAGCGTTACGCTAGCTATATTGTTGATAATTCTGTCAAACACATTTTATGCCTATGGTGAATCATTGACAGGTGCCTTTCTGCCTGAATTGGCGAAGCCGGAAGCTTTTGGCAAGGTGAGTGGTTGGGGCTGGAGTTTTGGTTACTTCGGGGGCATGTTAGCTTTGGGTATCAGTTTGGCTTATGTGCTGTGGGCGCAAAGCAAAGGCATATCTGCAGATAAATTTGTGCCTGTGACAATGCTGATTACTGCAATGATTTATGGTGCTGCAGCTTGCGTGACTTTTTGGTTATTGAAAGAACGTGCCACCCCAAACCCGAAAGCTTTGCAACAAAGTGGTTTTAAAGCATCTTTGGTGCAGTTGAAAACTACTTTTAACCAAGCAAAACACTACAAAGACTTTATGTGGTTTTTAGTTTGCGGCGTGTGCTACCAAGGTGGTGTTGCCGTGGCTATCACTTTGGCTGCCATTTACGCTGAGCAGGTGATAGGCTTCAAACCGCAAGAAACGATGGTGCTGATTTTTGAGCTGAACATTGCGGCAGCCATTGGCGCATTTGGATTCGGATATTTTCAAGACAAAGTAGGTCATAAAATGGCCTTGGGTGTTACTCTGGTAGGTTGGATTGCCACATGCATCATCGCTGCCATCACGACTACCAAGGGCGGTTTTTGGTATGCAGCCGCGATTGCAGGGTTCTGTATGGGTAGCAGCCAATCTGCGGGTCGTGCTATGGCCGCGATGTTTGCGCCACCCAAACAAGTGGGAGAATTCTTTGGGCTATGGACATTTGCTACGCGTTTAGCCAGCATTATTGGACCACTGAGCTATGGAGCGATCACTTGGATGACGGGCGGAAATCAACGTACTGCCATCATGTCGACGTCTGTTTT
>JAYUJX010000674.1:0-12080 GCA_043764955.1 Polaromonas sp. | reverse complement strand
TTTGTAGAAGAGACGAGTTGGGTGCGTTTACGCTGAGTCACGGCTTGTTGGCGCGCAACGCGCAAGCGCTCAGAAATATCGTGTGGCAAGTCAGTGCTACCAGCGGAAAGGCGAGCGGCTAGTTTTAGTCCAAACCGGTCTTGGGCTATTTGTGCTGTATAAGATGCGGAATCAATCGATTCCATGCGAGATAGGTTGTAATTTAAGCTGTTCATAGTTGTATTCCCCGAGCTCTCAAGGCTTTGGCCAATGCCGCCACGGCTCTGGAACAGTGCGTTTTCACACTGCCCTCAGAGCACCCCATAGCAGCAGCAGTCTCGGCCACATCAAGCTCCTCCCAATAACGCATGAGGAAGGCTTCTCGTTGACGCGCTGGCAATTCTTGTATTTCTCCCTCGATTTGCCGGAAAGTTTGAGCCCGACTTGTGACTGATTCTGCACTTTCTGTGCCATCTGAGTCGTTTTTCAGCTCTAAAGTTTCCAAAATATCGAAATCGCCGTCATCTCCCGCCGATTCAAAGTCACTAAAGTTGGAGAAGACCGCTCTTTGGGTCTTTTGGCGCCTGAACCAGTCGAGGGTGCAGTTCGACAAAATGCGCTGAAAAAGCATAGGTAACTCGTTTGGCGGTTTGTCGCCATAGTGTTCTGCCAGCTTCATCATGCTGTCTTGTACGATGTCTAGCGCAGATTCTTCGTTGCGAACGTGGTAAATCGAGCGTTTAAAAGCTCGTTTTTCAACGCTTTTCAGAAAATCAGAGAGTTCTTGTTCAGTTGCCAAGTGTTTTAGGCCGTTTTTGGCCTTCGCTTCATGTCGGTTTGTCTTTATTTTTAGTTGTCATCACCTAATTACAAGGCGGTTACAACAACTTAGAACCGCGATTATGGCATTTCAAACCGTGAAATGTGACGCAAAAATGGCAATTGATAAGATTTTTACGTATTGAGATGCGATAATACCTATTGCAAGTCAAACAGCAAACGGGTCACAACAGAGCGATACAACAGTGCGTTCATGGTTGCCGGCCTCAAGTCCTTACTCAGCTTCATAAGAGCGGTTCCACAAGAGCCAAGTAGAAGGGGCACCCAAGGTATTTCGTTAGAGAAATTCACAAAGGTTTACGCAAAGGATCCATTATGGAAAACAACCAAGCTGACAAATCGGCTGATATGTCGTCATCGCCAAAATCTGACCATTCAAATGTCCCCGAACTTCGTGGCGCTGAAATTTTGGTCAAATCTCTCCAAGCAGAAAACGTCAAATTCATCTGGGGTTACCCAGGCGGTGCAGTGTTGCACATTTATGACGCGCTCTACAAACAAGACACCATGCAACACGTGCTGGTTCGACACGAGCAAGCCGCCGTTCATGCTGCCGACGGCTATGCTCGGGCGACTGGCGATGTCGGCGTTGCGCTCGTCACCTCTGGCCCAGGCGCTACCAATGCCGTCACCGGTATCGCTACAGCCTACATGGATAGCATCCCGATGGTCATCATCACCGGTCAAGTGCCCACGCATGCAATTGGTCTGGACGCTTTTCAAGAGTGCGACACCATCGGCATCACACGTCCTATCGTCAAGCACAACTTTTTAGTCAAAGACGCACGCGATTTGGCTGAAACGATCAAAAAAGCGTTCCACATTGCACGCAGCGGCCGACCAGGCCCCGTGGTGGTGGATATTCCTAAGGATGTGTCTTTCAATAAGGTGCCTTATTACGGTTACCCAGAAACCATTGAAATGCGCGCCTATAACCCGGTGCGCAAAGGCCACAGTGGGCAAATTCGCAAAGCGCTGATGCTGTTGCTGAAGGCAAAGCGTCCTTACATCTACACCGGTGGTGGTGTGTTGTTGAGCAACGCCAGTGCTGAGTTGCGCACCTTGGCAGACATGTTGGGATTCCCTTGCACCAATACCTTGATGGGCTTGGGCGCGATTGCTGCCAGCGACCCTAAGTTTTTGGGTATGTTAGGCATGCACGGCACGTTTGAAGCCAACAACGCGATGCAAAGTGCAGACGTGGTGTTGGCAGTTGGCGCTCGTTTTGACGACCGCGTGATTGGCAACCCCAAGCACTTTGCCCAAGTTGAACGCAAGATCATTCATATCGACATCGACCCATCCAGCATCTCCAAGCGCGTGAAAGTTGATATCCCTATCGTGGGCGATGTCAAGGAAGTGTTGTTAGAGATGATCGCGATGATCAAAGAAGGCTCTTTGAAGCCCGACACCGCAGCTTTAGGCGAGTGGTGGAGCACGATTGAAACGTGGCGCAAACGCGAGTGCATGAAGTACGACCACGGTAAAGGCGATGTCATCAAGCCGCAATACGTCATCGAAACCTTGTGCAACATGACTAAGGGTGAAGAAACCTACATCACCTCAGACGTGGGTCAGCACCAAATGTGGGCGGCGCAGTATTACAAGTTTGAAGAGCCGCGTCGATGGATCAATTCTGGTGGTTTGGGTACCATGGGTGTAGGCATTCCTTACGCCATGGGTATCAAGCTGGCTAAGCCCGACAAAGAAGTGTTTTGCGTGACGGGCGAAGGCTCGGTGCAGATGTGTATTCAAGAGCTTTCAACTTGCTTTCAGTACAACACGCCCATCAAAATCGTGTCGCTGAACAACCGTTATCTCGGCATGGTGCGCCAGTGGCAAGAAATTGACTACGAAGGTCGTTACAGCCACAGTTACATGGATGCATTGCCTGATTTCGTAAAGTTGGCGGAAGCTTACGGTCATGTTGGTATGTTGATTGAGTCACCCGCTGACGTTGAACCAGCGTTGCGCGAAGCGCGTAAGCTGAAAGATCGCACGGTGTTCATGGACTTCCGTACCGACCCGACCGAAAACGTATTCCCCATGGTCAAAGCCGGCATGGGTATCGACCAGATGCTCTTGGGCTCTGAAGATCTGTAAAGAAAGGACGAATTATTATGAAACACATTATTGCCGTCCTTTTAGAGAACGAACCAGGTGCCTTGTCACGCGTGGTTGGCCTATTTTCCGCCCGTGGCTACAACATTGAGTCACTCACCGTTGCGCCGACTGAAGACCCGACTTTGTCTCGCATGACGATTCAAACGTCAGGATCAGACGACGTGATTGAACAAATCACCAAGCATTTGAACCGCTTGATTGAAGTTGTCAAAGTGGTCGATTTGACCGAAGGCGCTTACACCGAGCGCGAGTTGATGATGGTCAAAATCCGCGCGGTCGGCAAAGAGCGCGAAGAAGTCAAACGTATGGCTGACATCTTCCGTGGTCGCATCATTGATGTGACCGACAAGAGCTACACCATCGAGTTGACTGGCGACCATGGCAAAAACGATGCTTTCTTGGAAGCGATCGACAAATCAGCGATTCTGGAAACCGTGCGCACAGGACCAAGCGGTATTGGCCGCGGCGAGAGAATCCTACGCGTGTAACTGACAACAGGCGACTGCGTTTAAAATACGAAGCTGCCTAATTTTTAAATAACAAAATTACCCACCCCTTTTTTAACGGAGATTGAGATGAAAGTTTATTACGACAAAGACTGCGACCTGAGCCTGATCAAAGGTAAAACTGTTGCGATTATTGGCTACGGTAGCCAAGGCCACGCACACGCGCAAAATTTGAATGACAGCGGCGTTAAAGTTGTGGTCGGTTTGCGCAAAGGTGGTGCTTCATGGCCTAAAGTCGCCAAAGCTGGCTTGCAAGTCGCTGAAGTGGCTGATGCGGTCAAAGCAGCTGATGTTGTGATGATTTTGCTTCCAGATGAGCAAATCGGCTCTGTTTACACCAACGACATCGAACCCAACATCAAGCAAGGCGCTTCTTTGGTGTTTGCCCACGGTTTTAACGTGCATTACGGTCTGGTTAGCCCACGCGCTGACTTGGACGTGTGGATGGTTGCGCCTAAAGCGCCTGGCCACACCGTACGCGGTACCTACGCCCAAGGCGGCGGCGTGCCTCACTTGATTGCTATCCACAAAGACAATTCTGGCAAAACCAAAGAATTGGCAATGAGCTACGCGATGGCCAACGGTGGCGGCAAAGCCGGCATCATTGAAACCAACTTCCGCGAAGAAACTGAAACCGACTTGTTCGGCGAACAAGCTGTGTTGTGCGGCGGTACGGTTGAACTCATCAAAGCTGGTTTTGAGACTTTGGTTGAAGCCGGTTACGCGCCTGAAATGGCCTACTTTGAGTGCTTGCACGAGCTGAAATTGATTGTGGACATGATCTATGAAGGCGGCATCGCCAACATGAACTACTCCATCTCCAACAACGCTGAGTACGGCGAGTACGTTACCGGTCCGAACATCGTGACCGCAGCGACCAAAGAAGCCATGCGAAAGTGTTTGAAAGACATTCAAACTGGCGAATACGCCAAGAGCTTCATCCTGGAAAACAAAGCCGGTGCGCCAACGCTCATCAGCCGCCGTCGTTTGACCGCTGAGCACCAGATCGAGCAAGTGGGCGACAAGTTGCGCGCTATGATGCCTTGGATTGCTAAAAACAAGCTGGTTGACCAAACTCGTAATTAAGTTTGAAAATTTAAGTTCAGATGGTTTGAACTCATAAATAAAATGGTCACTTCGGTGACCTTTTTATTTTGCTATAAAATTAATAGCATTATAAGCAATAAAAACACCGGCTAGAGCCGTATTTGGCACATATTCAGATGGTTTAATTATGCATGACGGAGTAGAAGCGGTCAAAGACGCCGCAGACGATTTGCACGCAGATTCGAGCACAGGGCCGAGCACACATTTGCACGTTCAGAAGCGGCGCAAAGGCATTTATATTTTGCCAAATTTGTTCACATTAGCCGCCTTATTTGGTGGCTTTTACTCGATTGTGATGGCCATCAATGGTCGCTTTGATTTGGCCGCGATTGGTATCTTTTGTGCCATGGTTTTAGACAGCTTGGACGGACGCGTCGCCCGCATGACCAACACCCAAAGCGCCTTTGGCGAGCAGATGGATTCATTGTCCGACATGGTTTCTTTCGGCGCAGCGCCAGCGTTGATTTCCTACGTTTGGGCGTTGAATGGTTTGGGTCGTTGGGGCTGGTTTGCGTCCTTTGTTTACTGTGCTTGTGCCGCCTTGCGTTTGGCGCGTTTCAATGTCAACACCGCGGTGGTTGATAAACGGTACTTCCAAGGCTTGCCATCGCCTGCTGCTGCGGCTTTGGTGGGTGGTTTTTTGTGGGTAGCGACGGAGCTCAATCTCAAGGGTGCTGATGCTGCTTGGTATATGTTCGGTTTGGTACTTTTTTCGGGCTTGACCATGGTTACCAATGTGCCGTTTTACAGCTTCAAAGACGTACAAATGAAAAAGAGCGTACCTTTTGTGGTGATTGTTGCAATTGCACTGGGCATCGCCGTCATCAACATTCACCCGGCTTCGGTCTTGTTTGCTTTGTTTGTTGGCTATGGTTTGAGCGGCTATGTGATCTACGCGTGGCGCAGAGCCAAAGGCATACGCACCAGTGTGATTAGTACGTCAAAAGACGAACCGGAAGAACGTGGTCTGCATTGAGTAGACATGAAAAGTGAGACTTTAAACAACACTTTCACGCTCGAAAATGCGGTGTTCAAAAACTGTGATATAGTCATTTTATGAAAATAATGTTGCTGACACTACTGCTAAGCTTGAAAGGGCTGGTTAAGTAGCGCACGCGTCACTTTTTCCAATGAAGCCCGTTAGCACAAAGCGCAACGGGCTTTTTTTATGTTGCGACGGGCTTTTTAATTTTCAATAAGTTTCTTTTATTTACGTTAACCGAGGACATCATCATGGCTGCAGACAAACTCATTATTTTTGATACGACTTTGCGTGATGGCGAGCAGTCGCCCGGTGCGTCGATGAACAAAGACGAAAAGTTGCGTATCGCGCGCCAGTTGGAGCGCTTGAAGGTTGACGTGATTGAAGCTGGTTTTGCGGCCAGTTCAAATGGTGATTTTGATGCGATTCAGTTGATCGCCAGCCACATCAAAGACTCGACCATTTGTTCACTTTCTCGTGCCAATGACCGTGATATTTCCCTTGCTGCTGAAGCCTTAAAAGGCGCCAACAGCGCGCGGATTCACACTTTTATTGCAACCTCAGCCTTGCACATGGAGAAAAAACTCCGTATGTCGCCCGATGAGGTGTTTGAGCAAGCCAAACAATCGGTTCGTTTTGCACGTAATTTGGTGGGCGACATTGAGTTCAGCCCCGAAGACGGCTACCGCAGCGATGTGGATTTTTTATGCCGCGTGATTGAAGCGGTGATTAAGGAAGGTGCAACCACCATCAATGTGCCTGACACGGTCGGTTACGCTGTGCCAGAACTCTACGGTAACTTCATCAAAACTTTGCGCGAACGTATTCCTAACAGCGACAAAGCTATTTGGTCCGTGCATTGCCATAACGACTTGGGTATGGCTGTCGCTAACTCCTTGGCGGGTGTCAAAATTGGTGGTGCGCGCCAAGTGGAGTGCACGATCAATGGTCTGGGCGAACGTGCGGGCAATTGCTCGCTCGAAGAAATCGTCATGGCGGTGCGCACACGCAAAGACTACTTTGGGTTGGAGATGAATGTCGACCCGATTCACATCGTCGCAGCCAGCCGCATGGTCAGCCAAACGACTGGTTTTGTAGTGCAGCCAAACAAAGCGGTTGTCGGTGCCAATGCCTTCGCGCACGCCAGCGGCATTCACCAAGACGGTGTGCTCAAAGCGCGTGACACCTATGAAATCATGCGCGCCGAAGATGTGGGCTGGTCTGCCAACAAGATCGTCTTGGGCAAGTTGAGTGGCCGCAACGCCTTTAAACAACGCCTGCAAGACTTGGGCGTGCAATTAGAGTCGGAATCTGAAATCAACGCCGCCTTCGCCAGATTCAAAGAGTTGGCTGATCGCAAAAGCGATATTTTTGACGAAGACATTTTGGCCTTGGTCAGCGATGAAAGCGTCAGCGATGAAATTGAACAATACGCTTTTGTGTCGCTCTCGCAACACTCTGAAACAGGCGAGCGCCCACAGGCAAGCATTGTTTTTATGGCCAATGGTAAAGAATTCAAAGGTTCTTCAGACGGCAACGGCCCCGTGGATGCCTCCCTCAAGGCCATCGAAGCACACGTCAAAAGCGGTGCGGAGATGGTGCTCTATTCTGTGAACGCCATCAGCGGATCTACAGAGAGCCAAGGTGAAGTCACGGTGCGTTTGCAAAATAGCGGTCGCGTGGTCAATGGCGTGGGTTCCGACCCTGATATTGTGGTTGCTTCTGCAAAGGCTTATTTGAGTGCTCTCAATAAGTTACAAAGTAAAGCTGACAGAGTTGCTGCGCAAGGCTAGGGTTATTACTTATAACTTATTTTGTAAGTTAACAATACTTTGCAAGTGATTGATCTTGCGAAGTATTTTTAATTGTGTACACTTCATGCATACTTAACTTGCACGGAGACACCCGCGATGGCTTCTGCTCAGATTTTTCCTTGTCATATACGTAATAATTTCGGTTTTGGACATACTTTGAAACACTTATTTCAACTGGTCGGCAAAGGTGCCTTGATCAGTTCACTTTTTTTGGCGTTCAGCTTCCCGGTTTCAAGCGCTGCAAAAACAAACAAAGCGCAAGCTGAAAAAGCCGTTGCAGCTAAACACGTTAAAGTTTCTGCAAAATCTAAAAAAGCGGGCAAACAAATTGTTGTAGTTTCTAGCCGCAGCAAAGCCAATGGCAAAATGGTGGTGCGCATTCGTGCTAACGGCAACGCTACGTCAAAGCTAGTTGCAGTTAGTCCGCGTTTTCTGAAAGACGTGCGCGGTCGCCCGCTTAAAGGCAAAGCTCTGGTTGCAGCGCGTCGCCGTGCCATTGTGTTGGCTTCAATGCCCATCATTTCGCCTAAACAGTCTTTCGGTGAAATCGCTGGACTACATAGCGAGCGTGACGAGTTGGATTTGAAATCAGGCGTGGCCTTTGTGGTTGATCAAGATACCAATGAAGTGTTGTTCAACAAGAACAGTAATACGGTGTTGCCAATTGCGTCATTGACCAAGCTGATGACGGGCGTTGTGCTGTCTGAAGCGCGCTTGCCGATGAATGAGCCAATCACCATCACCCAAGACGATGTGGATACTGAAAAAGGCAGCCGCTCACGCTTGACGGTGGGAACCACCTTGACACGTGCTGAAATGTTGCATTTAGCGCTGATGTCCAGCGAAAATCGCGCCGCCAATGCGCTTGGCCGCACTTACCCAGGTGGTTTGCAGGAGTTCGTGCGCTTGATGAATGCCAAGGCCAAGTTGCTGGGTATGCGTGCTACGCGCTATGTTGAACCAACAGGTTTGTCCAGCCAAAACCAGTCTAGCGCACAAGATTTAGCGATTTTGGTGAATGCCGCTTACAAAGACCAAGCTGTGCGTGAGTATTCCACTTCACCCGGTTATGAGGTGGCTGTGGGCGCTAAAACTTTGCAGTACAACACAACCAACCGTTTGGTTAAAAACCCAGAGTGGGATATTGGGTTGCAAAAAACGGGTTACATCTCAGAAGCGGGTCAGTGCTTGGTCATGCAGACCAAAATCGCGGGTCGCAAGCTCATCATGGTGTTTTTAGATTCAGCAGGCAAGCTTAGCCGCTTGGGTGATGCAGAACGCGTACGCCGTTGGGTTGAGTCAAACGCCCCGGCCATGCCAGTGATTGCGTTACAAAAGCAAGGCTAAAGCCAGATTAAAAACTTGGGCTAATTCAGCCTTTGTAGCCCAGGGATGTTGAAATCTCAGCAGCAGTAGACTGCAGTTTTGCCAACCAAGCCTCATCCAATCTGTCCGCTGGTGCTGAAATAGACAAGCCGGCGACCAATTTGCTCTGGTCGTCATATACGCCAGCCGCCATGCAGCGCACACCCACTTCTAGCTCTTCATTGTCACGCGCTGTGCCATATTGGCGTACGCGTGAAAGTTCACGCTCTAACGCGGTGATATCCGTCAAACTTGTTTTGGTGTGTCCTGCAAGACCAGTTCTGGTTGCATAAGCGCGCACCTTGATGGCGTCGTCTACCGCCAGAAACAATTTACCCACAGAAGTCAAATGCAACGGTGCCCGCCCACCAATAGCACGCACCACTTGCATGCCAGATCGTTCGCTGTAGGCGCGTTCGATATACACAATCTCATCGCCTTGACGCATGGACAGGTTGACAGGTTGTTGAATCAGCTTGTGCAGCTCGCGCATGGGCGCAAGTGCGGCGTCGCGTACATCCAAACGGCTTTTAACGGCGTTTCCCAGCTCTAAAAGCCGCATGCCAAGGCGGTAGCTGCCGGCTTCGGGACGGTCTACATAGCGCCCTAATGTCAAATCATTCAAAATACGGTGTGTGGTGGACGGATGCAAGCCCGTTTTTTGGCTGATTTCTTTCAGCGACATCGCCTCGTCACGTCCAGCCAACACGTCAATCAACAGAAACATACGCTCAAGCACCTGAATGGTTGGCGTTGCTGCGGGCAAGTTTTGTGGAGTTTTGTCTATTTTGGGCATTGTTAATTTTACCATGTGAAATACAGGCACTAGTGTTTAGCCTAGTTTCCACGCGCCATGTTGCAAAATTTCATGCGGTTCAAAGCGCATCTTGTAGCGCATCTTTGCGCTTTGCTCAATCCAATAGCCCAAATAAATATGCGGCAAACCCAGCTTTTGAGCTTGCTCAATTTGCCACAGCACACAAAACGTGCCGTAGCTTGCCAGCGCATCAGGCTCGTAAAAGGTGTAAACAGCCGAAATGCCATCGTTCAGCACATCCACAATGCTCACCATTTTCAGTGCACCGGTGGTGCTGTCAGGCTTGGTTTCGTGAAACTCGATCAAACGCGTATTCACACGGCTTTGCAGCAAAAACTGCGTGTATTGGTCAATGCTGTCTTGGTCCATGCCACCACCCGCATGGCGCGAGGCTTGGTAACGCAAATACAGTGCGTAATGCGCGTCGTCAAAGCCCAGCTCCAGCACGCGGGCCTGCAAATTTGCGTGTTGTTTTTGAGATCGTTTTTGGCTGCGTGAAGGCGTAAATTCGTTCACCAAAACCCGCAATGGCACGCAAGCTTGGCAACCATCACACTGCGGGCGGTAGGTAAACATGCCACTGCGCCGGAAACCCTGTGTCACCAGCTCTGAATAAGCGTCGTTCCGAATCAAATAGCTTGGCGTCGCCACCTGCGAACGCGCTTGCCTGTTATCCAAATAGCTGCATGGGTATTCAGCAGTTGCGTAAAACTGCAGCGTTTGTTGGGGCAGGTCTTTGAGTTGAGACATGTGGATTTGGCTGGAACTTATAGCAATTGTTGCCAAAGTTGCGGGCTAAATTGCCAAACGGGCATCAGTTGGTTGACCCTTGCTTTTACCTCTGCCACAAATTCGCTTCTGGACACTTCTTTCGCACCCAGCGACGCCAAATGCGATGTATTCTGCTGGCAGTCAACCATCTCAACCCCATTCGCTTTGCAAAAGCACACCAGCGCGGCGAGGGCGATTTTGGACGCGTCCGTTGCATGCGAAAACATCGATTCGCCAAACACCGCTGTGCCAACGTTCACGCAATACAGCCCACCCACCAGTTCGCCATTCACCCACGTCTCCACACTGTGTGCAAAACCTGCTTTGTGCAGAGCAATGTAGGCATCCACCATCTGCGGCACGATCCACGTGCCGCCTTGACCATCGCGTTTGCTGGCAGCGCAGGCGTTGATGACCTGCTCAAAAGCGGTGTCAAACCGCACTTCGCACTCAATCGCGCCGTTGAAACCCGATTGAAACTTCCTTAACGTCTTTTTGAACGACGGCTGCACCTTAAAGTCTGCCACTTTGAGGACCATGCGCGGGTCCGTGCTCCACCACAAAATCGGCTGCCCTAGACTGAACCACGGGAAAATGCCTTGCGAATAAGCGCGTTTCAGTGTCGCCACGTCCAACACGCCGCCCACAGCCACCAAACCCGGCATCTCGTGGCTCAGTTCATGCTGAATATTGACATCGGGAAACGCCTCACCCGCACCTAGCTGGGGCAGGGGTACGAGCAAAGGTTTTAACTGTGATTGTGAAGCTACATTCGTCATTTAGCCTATTATGAGAGCAATTGTTTAAGCTTACATCTGTAAAGTCATACTCGCCATGCCATATTCAACCATTCAAGCCATCACTTTAGATTTAGACGACACCCTCTGGCCCGTTTGGCCCACCATTCGCAAAGCCGAAGCCGCCTTGCACGACTGGCTCAAAACCTACGCGCCCAGCACGGCGGCCCTGCTAGAAACCCCAGAAACCATGCGTGGCAGACGCGAAACCTTGATTGCCGAATTCCCCCACCTAGCGCACGACTACAACTTTTTGCGCACCGAAGCCATTCGCCGCAGCTTGGTCAATGGTGGGGACGATCCAGCTCTGGCTGTAGTCGCCTACGAGGTCTTCACCGAAGCCCGCAACAGCGTCGAACTCTATGACGACGCCTTGCCCGCCCTGCAATACCTAGCCGCCAAATACCCCATCGTCGCCATCTCCAACGGCACGGCAGACATTCAGCGCGTCGGCTTGGTCAAATACTTCAAAGGCGCGATCAGCGCCCACGAATTCGGCATAGCCAAACCCGACCCCCGCATTTTCAAAGCCGCCGCGGCAGCCGTAGGCGTCTCGGTCGCTAACATCCTGCACGTAGGCGACGACAGCGCTTTAGATGCCGTAGGCGCCCTCCAATCCGGCATGCACGCCGCCTGGCTCAACCGCGAAGGCAAAGATTGGCCGCATTCAGAACCAGAGCCGCATCACCTATCGTTGCGGCATGTGAAGAGTTTGGCGGAGTTGTGTGAATTGCTTTAAGTGGTTGATTTAAAAGAAGATTTGAGTGCTTTGACACAGGCAAGCTGTTTTTACTCAAAAATGATAGCACTCTAGGCAATGAATACGCAGGCTATAGCCATATTTCTTGATTTCTAGTTCGAAGTGCAACACTTACAAGGGAAATAAAGGCTGAGAGTAGGTTTAGACAGCGGTTAGCCTTTTGGATTACCACATCTAAAAGGATTCCCCGATGACTTACACCCATCTCAGCCAAAGCG